>JAHJKV010000285.1 GCA_018822065.1 Pseudomonadota bacterium | reverse complement strand
GGGCCTCGTCCTATTCCTGTTTGAGGTCGCGGCTCATGAGATCGCGCACCGCTTTGGACGGGTCTTTGCCCTCGTAGAGGATGGCGAAGATTTCAGCGGTGATGGGCATTTCCACGCCGATGGAGGTGGCCAGGGTGTGCACGGACTTGGTGGTTTTCACGCCTTCGGCCACGGCCTTCATCTCGCCGACAATCTGGTCGAGTTTCATGCCCCGGCCCAGCTTGAGGCCTACTTGGCGGTTGCGGGAGAGGTCGCCGGTGCAGGTGAGCACCAGGTCGCCCATGCCGGACAGGCCCATGAAGGTCCGCTCGTTGGCACCCATGGCCGCGCCCAGGCGGCTGATTTCCGCCAGGCCACGGGTGATCAGTGCCGCGCGGGTGTTGTGGCCGTAGTTCAGGCCGTCGGCGATACCTGCGGCGATGGCGATGATGTTTTTCACGGCACCGCCGAGTTCCACGCCCCGGAAATCAGTGGTGGTATAGACTCGGAACAGGGGGGTGGAGAGCAGGGCCTGGATCGCTGCGCCCAGGTCCGGGTCCTCGCAGCCGAGGGAGACTGTGGTAGGCACTCCCCGGCTGACCTCGTCGGCGAAGGAGGGGCCGGACAGGCTGGCGTAGCGGGGATTTTTGCCTTCCAGGGCTTCGGCCACCACCAGGGACATGGGGGCCATGGTGTCCAACTCGATGCCCTTGCTGGCGCAGACGATGATCGGGCTCTGGGGCAGCAGGGGGGCGAAGGAGGCCAGGGTTGAGCGGGTGAACTGGCTGGGGACCACCATGATGAAGACATCGCGTCCGGACAGGGCCTTGGCGGGGTCGCTCTCGATGGCCAGGTCGGGGTGAATCGGGTGGTCGGGCAGGAACACGGAGTTGGTGCGGGTGGTTTGCATCTCCAGGGCGAGTTCGGGCTCGCGCACCCACAAAAGGGTGTCCCTTCCGTTTGCGGCGAAAAGATTCGCCAGTGTGGTTCCCCAGGCTCCTGCCCCGATGACCGCTACGCGCATATGTGCTTCCTCCTACAGGACCAATGCCGGGCCCTTGTAGTTTTTGTGTGATATTGTCGAGTCGTGAAGAAAATGAGCATAGCTTCCTGCCCGGAAGGTGGCAAGTGCCGGTTGCAAGCCAATGCCGGAGAGGGTAAGGACTCAGGTCATGAACAGACCTGAATTCACCGAGACAGAGGAACGCATCCTGGCCCTGGCAGGAGGCAATTTGAGCCGTGGGCCGCAGCCCTTCAAGGACATTGCCGACGAGGTGGGATGCAGCGAGGCGCAGGTCCTGGAACTGTTGAACCGGCTCAAGGACGATACAATCATCCGACGCTTCGGAGCCACTCTGCGCCATCAGAAGGCAGGCTACGGCCACAACGCCATGGTCGCCTGGATCATCGGTGAGGCGGACGTGGACCGGGTGGGCGAGATGATGGCCGCCCGGCCCGAGATCAGCCACTGCTACCGCCGCCGCACCTACCCGGAATGGCCTTACGACCTCTACACCATGATCCACGGCAAGAATCCAGGCGACTGCGCCGAATTGGCCGCCCGACTCTCCGAGGAGACCGGGCTTGCGGATTATTCCATTCTGAACAGCATCAAAGAGCTCAAAAAGAGTTCCATGCGCTATTTTATCTGAGGAGCTGACATGGACACTATCTCGAAAAAATTGTTTGAACGCGCTTGCGCTGTGTTGCCCGGCGGCGTCAATAGCCCGGTTCGGGCCTGCCGTAGCGTTGGCTGCGACCCCCTGTTCATCGCCCGGAGCGAGGGCGCCCGGCTCTGGACCGTGGACGGACAGGAACTCATTGACTACGTCATGAGCTGGGGCCCCATGATCCTGGGCCACTCCAACCCCGTAGTGCGCGAGGCCGCCATCAAGGCCGTGGGGAACGGCACCAGCTATGGCGCTCCCTGCCCCGGCGAGGTCGATCTGGCCGAGGTCATCTGCCAGGTCATGCCCGACGTGGACATGGTGCGCATGGTCTCCTCGGGTACCGAGGCCACCATGAGCGCAGTGCGTCTGGCCCGTGGCTATACCGGCCGCGACAAGATCATCAAATTTGACGGCGGCTACCACGGCCATTCCGATTGTTTCCTGGCTGCTGCCGGGTCCGGTGTTGCCACGCTGTCCATCCCTGGCACCCCCGGTGTGCCCGATGCCTTTGTCGAGCAGACCCTGATCGCGCCGTATAACGACTTGGCTGCCGTGGAACAGGTTTTTGCGGCCAATCCCGGCCAGGTGGCTGCGCTCATCGTTGAGCCCGTGGCCGGGAACATCGGCTGCGTGCTGCCGGGCGAGGGTTACCTCGCGGGCCTGCGCAAGCTCTGCACCGAGCACGGTTCGCTGCTCATCTTCGACGAGGTGATCACCGGGTTCCGGGTGGCTCTGGGCGGTGCCCAGGAGCGCTTCGGCGTGACCCCGGACCTGACCACCCTGGGCAAGATCATCGGCGGCGGGTTCCCGGTGGGCTGCTATGGCGGCAAGCGGGAGATCATGGAGCGCATCGCGCCCTGCGGCGATGTCTATCAGGCCGGCACCCTGTCCGGGAACCCCGTGGCCATGGCTGCCGGGCTGGCAACGGTGCAGGAGCTGATGAAGGCCGACTATGCGGGTCTGGAAAAGCGGACCCTGGCTTTTGCCAGTGAGCTGAAATCCATCCTGGAAGCCAAGGGACAGGACGTGATTCTGAACCACGTGGCCTCGATCTTCACTCTGTTCTTCACGGATCGGCCCGTGAACAACTATGCGGACGCCAAGACCGCCAACAGCGGGACCTTTGCCAAGTTCTATGCCGGAATGCGGGCGCGGGGAGTGAACCTAGCCCCCTCCGGCTTCGAGTGTGCCTTTACCTCGCTTGTGCACACGGACGCGGACCTGGACAAGACTCTGGAGGCTGCCAGGGCGGTCGAACTTTAATTTGTCGGGAGTGCCCTGGCGGTCCGGATCGACGCTTGTCGTTGGTTTCCCCCGGGCCGCCAGGGCCTTTTATTTTAAAGAGAGGAGCGCACTATGTTTACCGGACTGGTCAATGGCGAGGGCAAAGTCCAGGGCGTGGAGCCCCGAGGCAAGGAGACGCGGTTCACCATCACCTCGCTCTTTGATCTGCCGGACATAGTGCTCGGCGAATCCATTGCTGTGAACGGGGTCTGCCTGACCGTGGAGACCTGCGGCAAAAACCGGTTCACCGCCTATGCCAGCCGCGAGACCATGGGCGTGACCAACCTGGGGCGGCTCAAGCCAGGGGGGCAGGTGAACCTGGAGCGGGCTCTGGCCGTGGGCGATCGGCTTGGCGGTCATCTCGTGTCCGGCCATGTGGACTGTCTGGCCAAGGTGGAGTCGGTGACCCCGGCGGGCGAGTCCAAGGTGTTCCGTCTTTCCTATCCCGAGGAATATGGCCCGCTGGTGGTGAGCAAGGGCTCGGTGGCCCTGGACGGCATCAGCCTGACCGTGAACGAGTGCGGCAGTACATGGCTCAGCGTGAACATCATTCCCGCCACCCAGCGCGAAACCACCATCTCGGACTGGGCTCCCAGCTACGAAGCGAACATGGAAACGGACATCATCGGGCGGTATGTGCAGCGCATGCTGGCTGCCTACACGGGCCAGGATGTCAACGGGGGCGGCAGTTCGGGCGGATTGGACATGGATTTCCTCAGGAAGCATGGGTTTTAAACTTTTGCTTGCATGGAAATGATTGGAGATACTACGATCTTATCCATGAGAACAATAGCCGTGATTTCCTTCAGGGCAGTCTGCCTTGCCGCAAGCATGGTTCTGTTGTGTTGTCTGTCGGCCCAGGCGCAGGATGACATCCATACTGTGACCGCTACTGGACCGTCCTGGGACAACTTTACCAACGAGGATGGCACTGGGCTCTATCATGAGATTTTAGACAAGGTTTTCGGGCTTTATGGCATCAAGGTGGAGAGGCTGTATGCGCCCTCCAATCGGGCCAAGGAACTGGTGGCCGCGGGCCGGGCGGACCTGATGACCTGTTCTGAACTTCCTGTTCCGGGCACGGTGGTGGCGAGCCATCCCATGTATGAAGGTTTCTACCACGCCTTTTTCAACAAGGTGCGCATCGGGCCCTGGAGGGGGATGGAGAGCCTGCGCGACAAGATCGTCACTGCCCGGGTGTCCTACTACCGGACGGAGAACTTCCAGGTTCCGGTGCAGCTTAAGGAAGTGCAGACCGGAGTGGCCGGGCTAGGTATGGTGGTATTGGGGCGAGCCGATTTTTATGTGGACGATTTGAATCTCATCAAGGAATCTCTGGCAGCTAATACTGTTGACTATCAACCCGAAGATTATGACATTCGACCCGTTGGTAGCCGCAGCTATTATCCTCTGTTCAATACGACGGATCGGGGGAAGCGGATTATGGAACTGTTTGACCGGGGCATGGAAACCATGATCCGGTCCGGGGAATTGGCGCGCATCTTCAAGAAGTGGAATTTTACAATCCCGGTCTATACCCTCCCCTAATCTTCCAGAAACCCTCACATATCTGACAGCCTGGGTAAACAATTCTTCAAATTGTTCGTGTATTGCCGAAAATAGATAAAACCCTTCGTTACAGATATTGCTTCAACCCCTGTGATAGTGTTAGTCTCCGTTCGGATTGGACGAATTATGTTTTTTTTGGGGGGGATATGAAAAAAATTGCCTTTTTTATTTGCATTCTCCTGAGTTGCCAGGTGGTTCAGGCGCAGGAGAGGATAACAGAAGTCGTGGCCGTCGGGCCGTCCTGGGAATCCCTGACCAATCGTGACGGCACGGGGCTTTATCATGAGATCCTGAACGAGGTTTTTGCCCTCTATGACATCAAGGTGCGCCGTGAATATGTTCCCTCGGAGCGGGCCTATGACCTGGTGCGTGACGGAAGGGCGGATTTCATGACCTGCCATGACCTTGTCTCCAAGCCGCTTGTCCTGGCTCGCCATCCCATGTTCGAGGGCACCTATTTTGTCTTTTTCAAGAAGGCCAATATCGGCACTTGGAAGGGGGATGAGACCCTTATTGATCGGACTGTGGCCTGGCGTATAGGCTATTATGACCAGCGCAATTTCCCCGTCCGGGTGGAGCCCAAGGAAGTCAAAACCGGTGAGGCAGCCCTGAGCATGGTCATTCTTGACCGAGTAGATTTCTATGTCGACGACATGAGCTTCATTGAGACTTCCATCAAGAACTCCACGATTTCATTTGTTCCCGAGGAATATGACACCAAGCCTGTGGGACGCCGCACCTACCATCCCGTGTTTTCCGATTCAGAACGGGGGCGCACGGTCATGAAACTCTATGATGAGGGCATGGAGACGCTGTACCGCAATGGAGAACTGACGAAGATTTTCTCCCGCTGGGGGTATGCGATGCCTCATTACGACGTCCAATAGGTTGCGATGAAAACCCCCCCGGCCACAGGTATTTCTATACGGAAATCCATCGCCACCCGACTTCTGGTTGCGGTGTTTTCGGTCTATCTGGTGATCACGGTCCTGCTGACCAGTGGGCACATGGGGGCCGAGTATGCCAATACCCGGCATTCCGTGCTGCTGGAAATTGAGGCCATGGAGACAACCTTCAACCTCGGCCTGGCCACGGCCATCTACAACGTGGACCAGGAAGGAATCAAATCCATGGTGGAGGGGATGGTTCGTGACCCCATGGTCGTCGGCGCTTTGGTTCAGACTGGATATCAGGGTTCCTTTGTGGCTGGCGATGTTCCAGAGCAGTATGCACCGTTTCAGGAAAGCCAGGATGCTGGCGAGATGGTGGCCGAGGTGGTGGGGCTGACGGCCCGCATGCCCATCGTCTACATCGAGACTGGCGGCGACAAGTTCACCATTGGCATGATGACGCTCTATTCTTCCAATGAAGTGGTGCTTTCCAAAGTTTGGTTCGCCCTGACCATCATCCTGATCAATGCGACGATCAAGACCGTGGCCCTGTGGTGGATATTCTTGTGGTTCAGCAGGCGGTATTTGACCATGCCCCTGGCGGTGCTCACCGAGGCCACGGGGCGTGTGCGCATGGAGGACCTGGAGCAGCACAAGGTGGAACTTGAAACTCCTGGGCAAAACGAATTTCGCCTCCTGGCCGATGCCTTCAACGACATGATCGACAAGCTTTTCGCCTCCCGCAAGGAATCAGAAGCGCTGCATGAGAGTTTGACCACGGCCAAGGAAAAACTCGAAGAATACAGTCGGACATTGGAAGAACGGGTTCAGGAGCGTACCGAGCAACTGCGTGTGGCCAAGGAAGCCGCTGAGCAGGCGTCGGTGGTCAAATCCGCTTTTCTGGCAAACATGAGCCACGAGATACGGACGCCCATGAACGTGGTCCTGGGCATGGCCGACCTGCTGGAGGAAACCCAAGGGGTTGGCGAGCAAAAGGATCTGTTGAAGATACTTCGCAACTCCGG
>JAHJKV010000284.1 GCA_018822065.1 Pseudomonadota bacterium | reverse complement strand
TGGCCGAAAGCGTGACGCCTGTTGAAGAGCCCGTGGCCGAAACGGTGGAAACGACCGAGCCCCCGACGCCTGAAGCGACGGATGCGGCTGCCAAAACTCCCGCTGCCGCCGCCTCTGACGAGGACGACAAGCCCAAGAAGAAAAAGAAGAAGGCCCGGAAAAAGCAGGAAGCGCCACAGGTGCGCATCATTTCCATGCCCAACCCGGCGGAGGTAGCAGCGGCCAAGGCAGCGGCAGAACTCCTGCCCAAGCCCAAGCCCGTCGCACGCGACACCGCCCCGATTCCCGGAGAGCCCATCGACTCCGCCAATGCGAGCCGCAAGAAAGGCGGACGCAAGAAGGGCCGCGTGGTTGAATTCGCCCGTGATGACCGAGGCGGAGGCGCTGGCCGCCACGAACGTGAGATACCCGGCAATGATTTTGGCGGTCGCGGTGGCAAGCGAAAAAAGGGCAAGCGGCGCGGAAACGAGCAGCAACAGCCTGATCTCTCGCAGACCCAGCCCTTGAAGGCCACCAAGAGAAAAATCAAGGTCGATGAAGCGATCCGCTTGGCGGACATGGCCCACCAGATGGGCACCAAGGCCCAGGATCTGATCAAGACCCTCTTCGGTCTCGGCGTCATGGCCACGATCAACCAAAGCCTGGACATGGACACTGCCACGGTGCTGGCTGCCGAATTTGGCTACGAGGTTGAAAACGTCTCCTTTGACGAGCAGGAATTCCTGGTGCCCACCGAGGTGGATTCCCCTGAAAGCCTGAAGCCCCGTCCGCCTGTGGTTACCATCATGGGCCACGTCGACCACGGCAAGACCTCCCTGCTCGACGCCATCCGCAAGTCCAACGTGACCGGCGGCGAGGCTGGCGGCATCACCCAGCACATTGGTGCCTACCACGTGTCCACCGGCCGGGGAGAGATCGTCTTCCTGGATACCCCTGGCCACGAGGCGTTTACCACCATGCGTATGCGTGGCGCACAGGTGACCGACCTGGTCATCCTGGTCGTCGCCGCCGATGACGGCGTCATGGACCAGACGCGGGAGGCCATCTCCCACGCCCGGGCCGCAGGGGTCCCCCTCCTGGTCGCCGTCAACAAGATCGACAAGGAAGGGGCCAACCCCGACCGCGTCACCCGCGAACTCTCCGATCAGGGCCTTGTGCCTGAGGACTGGGGCGGCGACACCATCTTCGCCCACGTCTCGGCCAAGGAAAAGATCGGTCTGGACGAATTGCTGGAAATGGTCCTGCTGCAAGCCGAAGTGCTGGAACTCTCCGCCAACCCGGACAAGCCCGGCCAGGGCCACATCGTCGAGGCCAAGCTGGACAGGGGGCGTGGCCCGGTGGGCACCGTGCTCATCAAGGAAGGCACCATTCACCAGGGCGATTCCTTTGTCTGCGGCATGGTCCACGGCAAGGTCCGGGCCATGTTCACGGACCAGGGCAAGAAGATCAAGAAGGCCGGTCCGGCCATCCCCGTCGAGATTCAAGGCTTCGACGCCATTGCTCAAGCCGGTGACGACTTTGTTGTCGTGGCCGACGACAAGGTGGCTAAGCGTATCGCCGAGGCTCGTGCCGTCAAGCATCGCGACCGCGTGCTGGCAGGCAAGTCCAAGGTGACCCTTGAATCCTTCCTGGCAAGCAAGCCGGACGACCAGGCTCAGGACCTGAACCTGGTGCTCAAGGCGGACGTGCAGGGATCCCTCGAAGCGGTTACCGAGGCACTGAACAAGCTCTCCACCGGAGAAGTCAAGATTCAGGTTCGCCACTCCGGCACCGGTGCCATCAACGAGTCGGACATCCTGCTGGCCAGTGCGTCCCAGGCCGTCATCATCGGCTTCAACGTGCGCCCCGAGGCCAAGATCAAGGCCGTTGCCGACCAGGAGAACGTGGAAATCCGGTACTACGACATCATCTACAAGTTGGTGGATGAGGTGAAGGACGCCATGAGCGGCATGCTCGCGCCCGACATCGAAGAGGTCTACCTGGGCCAGGCCGAAGTTCGCGAGACCTTCAGCGTGCCCAAGGTCGGCACTGTGGCCGGCTGTGGCGTGGTCGACGGCAAGCTGACCCGCCATGCCAAGATTCGCCTGCTTCGCGGCGGCGTGGTCATCTACACCGGCAGCTTGACCTCCCTCAGGCGGTTCAAGGACGACGCCAAGGAAGTGGCCAAGGGCTTCGAATGTGGCGTTGGCCTTGAGAAGTACAACGATATAAAGATCGGCGACATCATTGAAGCCTTCGAAGAGAAGGAAGTCGCCCGTTCCATTGATGGCAAATAAAACAACGACATGACCTGAATGAGAAGCGGGAGGGTCCCAAGACCCTCCCATTTTCATTTTAGGGGTTCCCTCCAAGGGCAGGAAGGCATACTATCATGATTATCGGGGTGCTGCAGCTCGACTTCCGGTTGCACGGCAACGATTCGCTCAAGGGCAAACGCAAGATTGCCCAGAGCCTGAAACAGAAGCTTAGAAACAAGTTCAACGTGTCCGTGGCCGAAGTGGACGCCCAGGACCAACTCCAGCGCCTGAAGCTGGCCGTGGTCACCGTGGCCAACGAGACCGCACCCGTTGAATCGCGCCTGGCCAAGGCCCTTGCCCTGGTGGAGGCCATCGGGGCTGGAGAACTGGTTCATTGCGAAACCGAAGTATTTTCGAGCGACTAGGAGTATATTGAATGGCCAAAGGCGAATCGAGGCGCAGTATCCGCCTGGCGGATATGATCATGCGTGAAATGGGAAACATGCTCATTGAGGAGATCCAGGACCCCCGACTGAGCATGGTCACCATTTCCGGCGTGAAGCTCAACTCCGACCTTCGAGTGGCCACGGTGCTCTTCACTGTACCCGGTGGCGAAGAATCCGTGGCCGCGGCTATGGCCGGACTGACCAAGGCAGCCGGATTCCTGCGCAGGGGTCTGGGCAAGCGCATGGAACTCAGGTTCCTGCCGGAACTCCGATTCCGGCACGACACTTTTCTCGAGGACATGGTCTATGGACCAGGCACTGGAAACGATCTGCCGCATCATTAAGGAGAACGACTCCTTTCTAGTGTCGGCGCATGCCAATCCTGACGGGGACGCCATGGGCTCCACCATCGCGCTTGGTTACATCCTGACCCAGCTCGGCAAGGAGGTCGTACTCTTCAACCAGAGCGGGTTGCCAGAACGATACCTTTGGATGAACCTCCCCGGTCCCATCGTACGGGAAGTGCCCGACCCACTGCCCCAATGGACCTTCATTCTCGACTGCGGCAATCTGGACCGGGTGGGCCCCGTGCTCCTGCCCCATGTCAATGCTGAGCGCACCATCAACATCGACCACCATATCGGCAACCCC
>JAHJKV010000283.1 GCA_018822065.1 Pseudomonadota bacterium | reverse complement strand
TCGGCCAGGAGCCGGGGCAATTCGTGGTTCTCGATGTCCATCATCGGCTCGCGCCGCTCCACGCTCAAACGGCAGGGTTCGGGGTCGATGCTGTTCCAGCCCCGACAGACCAGAGGACGGGCCGGGTGGCCCGCGCAGGCCCCCTCCATCACCAGGGGGCACAGGAGCAGGTGGCGTTGCTGGCTCATCTCCTGACGCGTCTTGCCCCGAAGCACGGTCAGGACTGGGTCCAACCGCTGGCGAACACGATCAAGGTGGTCCGGGGTGAAATGGTCCTCGATGAACGCGCCCAGGTGGAGCGCTTCCACCGGGGAGAGGGAAACGGGGTTGAAGCAACAGTGGTGGCATCCCTTGGCGCAAGCCATGGGCGGGGTAAACACGGCCTCGGCCAGATAGGCTTCGTGCACTTCAAACGCCGAATCGACCAGAGCCAGCACCGACCCGAAGTCGGGCTCCCCGGTCAGGGCCAGAACGGCGGCGGCCTCCACTTCCTGTTCAAGCCGGGCGGCGATGGCCTCCCAGGACGTGCCGGTATCCGCGACCGCAGGGGGCGCGACAGAGGGTTCCGTGACCAACGGTTCGGGCAGAAACTCGGGGTCCAACAGGTCAAGAGGAATCGACGGCATGCATACCCCCGATTACAGGATTGGGAACTTCACCACCCTAAGCAGTAGGCGCACACGAGCCCCACGGCAAGGTATTTCATGATGCCGGACAAGAGTTGACTTCATGACGGCCTTTACTCAGGATACAAGCGAGGAAACCCTCTATGGAAAACTTCGCTCTGCTCATCGTCTGCTTTGTCCTCGGCATCCTGTTCCGGCGGCTGCGCATCGTCCCGGAAAACGCAGCCCAGACCGTCAATGCGGTTATCATCTATTTCTCGCTCCCTGCCGTGGCCCTGTTCTACGTCCACTCCCTGTCCTTCAAAGCCGAATATCTGGCACCGGTGCTCATGGGCTGGATCGTCTTCCTTGTGGGCTGGGCCTTCTTTGCCGTGGTCGGCAGCCGTCTGGGCTGGAGCCGCAAGACCGTGGCCTGTCTGGCCCTGACCGCAGCCCTGGGCAACACCTCCTTCGTGGGGCTGCCCCTGATCGAAGCCTTTTACGGAAGCGGCTGGATCGGCGTGGGGCTCATCGCGGATCAGGGGGGCACCTTCCTGTCCCTGGCCCTGATCGGCATCGCCCTGGCAGCAGTGACCTCCGGGGCGAATCTGCCGAAGCGGGATATCCTGCGCAGGCTTCTGACCTTTCCACCCTTTCTGGCCACCCTGCTGGCCGTGGCGCTCCTGCCCGTGACCTACCCGGGCTGGCTCGACTCGCTCCTGGTCAAGGCGGGCTCTATGTGGGGGTACTGGGGATGACCGGCATTATGATCAAGGTGACGATCTTCGAGGCGGCCATGCCCCCTATGGTCATGGGGGGCATCGTGAGCATGCAGTATGACCTGGAACCGGAGCTGGCAGGCATCCTGCTCGGCATCGGCATCCCCCTCTCCTTTGCCACGGTCTCGGCTTGGTACTGGGTGCTGGAGTTGATTTAGAAACGCGGAACGAATGGCGCAAAAAAACCAGGCCCGAGATGTGTTCCAACACGCAAGGATCTGACTTTTGCAACAACACAGTCACTCTTCTCCGCCCTCCCTGCTGGCTCCAGGGGGTCGAGCGCAAGGCGCAAAAAAAACCAGGCCCGAAGCGTATTCCAATACGCGAGGGTCTGGCTTTTTTGCAGCAACGCAGCGATCGGCCCCCTGGAGCCTGCAGGGGTTAGGGCCAGCCAGTGCGTCCGCCACCCCAAATGACCCAGACGATGTGGTAGACTGCCGCACCCCCGAACACGGCAGCAAAGATCATCTGCGGCCAGCTGAGCCGAAAGCGGTACTTCCAGACCAGCAGGCCGAAGAAAATCAGGCCTGTACTCAGACCAATGGCCACGGAATCGTCTCGCCAGAGCATAGGCACCTCCCTGTTCAGGGAATCTTCTCCTTAACTTTAGCACATAGCAGATTTTTCACAAGGCCACTTTCCGGGTGCCAGAATGGCGCACAGGTTGCGCCCCTTTCCGGGACAGGGTATGAAAATTTGAAGAAACTTCGGACCGTCACATGGAGACTGCATGACCAAAACCACCATCGCTGCTCTGGCCTGCCTGTTGTTGCTCACGGCCTGCGGACCGCCCAAACAGACCATTCCCATTTCCACCAACCCCCTGGGGGCTCTGGTCTATGCCGACGGGGTCAAGGCCTGCACCACGCCCTGCTCCATCAGCCTGGCCAAGACCAGCGAGCATCTGCTGACGGTGGTCAAGGACGGGTATGATCAAGTGGACCTGACCGTCACCCGCCAGTTCCGGCCCGACAAGCCCATCCGAGACGCCGCCATCGGAGCCATCCTCACCGGGGACCCCAAGGTGGCTGCGGGCAAGGTGTCCAAAGAAGTGGATGAGCAGGAAAAGAGCGGTGAGGCCTACGTGCTGGAGCCTTCGATCATCACCATCACCCTGACTCCCACGGTGAAGATCCTCTAGGAGGAACCGTCGCATGAAACATCAGCTTGCCGATCTCGTGGAACTCGACAAGGTCAAAGCCGTGCTGGAGAGTTTTTATCGGGCCACGGGCATCCCGCCT
>JAHJKV010000282.1 GCA_018822065.1 Pseudomonadota bacterium | reverse complement strand
CCAGAGCCAGGTGCGGGCCGGGTCAGCGGTTTTTCTGCCACGCAGCAAACCACTCCAGAAGGTGCGGGTGAAGAGCAGGGTCAGGGGCAGGCCGAAGAGGAAGAGGGTCCAGGGCAGCCAGACCGCCGGGAGCACCGCGAAATAGTAGGAAAACCCTTCCTTGTGGTGGAAGGTATTGGCCGCACGCTGGAAAATCTGCTCCACAAAGACCGTGCGCACGAAGTCTGGCCCCTCCACTATCCAGGCGGCCAGCACCCAGCAGGCAGCGACCAGGGCGGCCACGGCGAGACCGAGGAGTACCGGTGCGGAGGTCATGCGTCGCAGCTTGCCGCGCCAGGCGAGGTAGAAGGCCAGGGCCAAAAGCGGGAAGAGGATGCCCAGCGGGCCTTTGACCAACACGGCCAGTCCGGCCAGACCAAATCCGAGGACAGCCCAGCCGGACGCGCCATCGCGAACAAAGGTTCGGGCCAGACAGGCGGAGGTGGCCACGATCAGGGCGGCAAACATCAGGTCCATGCGCGAGTAGTGCAGGACAGCAGCGAAAAAGAGAGTCGAGAGCGTGATCAGGGCGGCTCCCAGGCAGCGGTCGCGGGAAAGCCCCAGCACGCGACCCAGCCAGTAAGTGGCATAGAGGAACCCCAGACCGGAGAGGGCCGCGCCAACGAAGAAGACTGCGGGCGGGTCAAAGGGCGTCAGATTGTCCAGGAGGCTCAGAAACCAGAAATAGACCGGAGGCTTGTCCGGATAGGGCATGCCATTGAGCGCCAGGACCACCCAGGCCCCGGCCCGCTCCATGTTCTCATAGGCATTGGCGTAGCGCACCTCATCGGAAAACCAGAGGGCGCGGGAGTTCAAGGAAAAGGCTGTCTGGAGGAACACTGCTCCGGCCATGGTCAGCCAGGGGTGACGGGAGAGCGCGTTGTAGATGCGGTCGATCATGCGTGTTCCTTAGGGGCAAAAAGGGAGACGGCCACACCGGCCACGGAGCCGAGCAGCCAGCCGCAGAGCACATCGCTGGGGTGGTGCCAGCCGAGGTAGATGCGAGAGAATCCGAGCAGGGCGAGGATTATGCCCAAGAGGAACGAGCCCTTCATCGAACCGTGTCGTTGGCTTAGGGACAGGGTCGAGGTTGTGGCCTCTGTGGTGTGGCCCGAGGGCATGGAATGGTAGGAGGGCTTGGTGGTGAAGGGATGCAGGAACGGGTCTTCACCGGGCCTTGGGCGACCGATGGTCATCTTGAGGAGCCGGACCGTGACCAGGGAGATGAGCAATTGAACCGCGATGTAGACCAGCACGAAGCGGCGGGTGGCGCGGTCGCCGGTGATCAGCGCCCGGAGCAGCAGCCAGGCGAACCAGGCGTAGAAGAGGAGGTTGGTCCAGTAGCTTACCCCGTTGAGAAATGTTGTCAGGGTCGGATGTGCGTCGCGGGAGGCGCGCATGACCGCGAACACCGCATGCTCGGTGCCGCCGCAGGCCAGGAGTACAATGGCGAGTAGGCACAACAGCGGCGCTGAAAGCGTGATCCAGAGCAGGAGCGGACGCACAAGGGACATGGGGGCCTTATAGGAGGATTCCGCCACAGAGGCAACCTGCGCGGGTCATTTCTTCTTTTTGGGCGGCGGGGCCAGTCGCCTGATGTCCTGGTCGGTCAGACCGAGTTCGGCCAGGATATCGGCCAGGCCCATCCCTTCCTGTTTCCAATACTTGTAGTGGTGATCCGCACAGGAAAAGGGAATGACCAGCTCGCCGTTCTCGTCGAGATAGGGTTTGGTATGTCCGTTGGATTCAGGCATGGCTTCCTCGTGGGAAAAGATGAGTAGCACAGGGATGCAGCTGGGGCAATGGCAATCAGGTCAGGGGGCTTTAGCCGCAGCTTGCCGGGCTCGCAGGGTGATGCGCAGAATCTGCCCCGGCTTCCAGAGTCGCATGCGGGCTCCCCAGGTGCCTGCCCCGCGGCTGACGATGGCTGTCATCCGGTCAATTTCATACCGCCCTTCCAGCAGAGGGTAGCGCAGGCGCACCAGATAGCCGAAGGGCCAGACCTGGCCTGCATGGGTGTGGCCGCAGAGCATCAGGCCCACGCCCATGGCTGCGGCCTCTTCCGTGCGCAGGGGCGAATGGGAGAGCAGGATGGTCCCGCCCTCCGGACGGTTCGTTAGCGCCTTGGCCACGGGCGCGCGCAGGTGACTCTTGGGGCGGAAGGTCAGATTTTCCACGCCCGCCATGACCAGTCCTGGGACAGGGGTCTCCCACTGGTTGAACAGGACATTGATCCCGGCGTCCCTGAGAAGTTGCAGAGTCTCGGTTTCATTGCCATAGCCTTCATGATTGCCGGGCACGGCATAGACGCCGCAGGGCGCATGCAGGGAGCGTAACACGGGCAGCAAGGCCTCGGGTTGCAGGCCGTGGCCCTCGAAGATGTCGCCCAGGAGCACGATCAGGTCCGGCTGGAGGGCCAGGAGTTGTTCGACTCGGGCCTGAAGCCAGGTCGCGTTCAGTTGCGAGCCGATGTGCAGGTCCGAGACGCCCACCACGACCAGACCGTCCAGCTCTTGGGGCAGGCCGGGCAGGGTGACTTCGAAGTCTTCCACCACGGGCGGGCGCATGCCCTGGACCATGGCCAGAGCGGAGAGCATCAGTCCTGACAGGAGCGCTGCCCCGCGCAGACCGGGGGCCAGCTTAGGCAGGAGCCATCCGAACCCGGTGAGCAGGTCCGCGCACAGGAGCAGGAGAAAGACAAGAAAGATAACCACCAGCAGGTTCATGCCCACCAGCTCGATAGACGAAGCCCACCCGTCGGCCCGGCCATGGCCGTATTCCCGGCCCAGCCAGATCAGCAGCCAGGAGAGCAGGCCGAGACCCAGACGCAGGGGCCAGGAAAAGTGCCCGAGCCAGGGCACACCCCCCAGTCGCCAAAAGACGTACCCGGTCATCATAGCCGCAAGGGAGAGAAGAATGGTGCCGAACATCGGTCCTGAGTACCTGCAATGCGGTTGAATTGCCAGTGCCTGCACCCCCTTCATGTTCACACGCAAAAGCCCCCGTCCATGGTGGCGGGGGCTGTGCTTTGTTTTGAGAGCTGCGGGTTTAGGCGGCGCTCAATCGCTTGTCCGTGCCAGTCAGGCAGCGGTCTACCTCGCGGACCTTCTTCATCACCGAGCGCATTATGCGCCGGTAGGCCCCCATGTCGCCGAGTTCGTAACGGTACTTGGCCTTGGTCAGCCCTGCAAGGTCCAGGGTTTCATTGAAGAGATAGGGCAGATAGAGCGGGTCCTGCTTGATGAAGAGCATGGAGTTCTCCATGACCCGGTGGATTTCCTCCTGGTTTGCTGTGCACCTCTTGAAGAGCTTTTCCAACTTCTTTTCCGCCCGGTGCAGGTTGGTGTTCCAGTGGGGCGACATGGGCTGGAAGTGGAAGGTGCGCTTGAACCCCTGGCAGGACATCAGTCTACCCATGAAGCCCTGCACCGTGTCCGGTGCCGAGGCAAAGCAGCCTTCCTGGACTGCTTCCTTCATGCTCAGGGCGTTGGTGCCCTTGATGTCGATGCCGCCGCCGTAAATGTTGTAAATGGGGAAGGGCGACTTCCGGATGTCATCCTCCAGTTCGCGCATGGCAGCCATGTACTGGTGGGAGGTGATGATTTCCTCGCCGTCACGGTTGCGAACCTTCTGGTGCTTCTCCGGGTTGAAGGTAAAGGGCAGGCTGGCGTGGTGACCAGCCGCGTGGGTGCGGTCGCCGATCCAGGCGAAGTCCTGCCCCACCAGGGTGATCCGGCTCACGCCGCACCACCTGAGGAACCGGTTCAGGGTCAGGCTGACGTTGCCGCCCGCGTCCAGGACCAGTTCATCCCGCTGGAGTACGTAGGTGGCCATGCCGCCCAGGGTCCACAGGGGGATGGTCGGACCGGGATAGAGGTCGATGACTTTCGGGTTCACCTTGGTGGAATAGATGAGCGGGATATTCCGAGCCCATTCCATGTCCAGCTTCTTGAAGAGATTGAGCATGCCGTCGGAATAGTCGATGGCCATGCAGAAGTCGGGCTTGAGTCCGAACTCCTGCAGGGCAGGCACGGTCTGCAGGCTGGTGGCGTAGAGGGCGTTGCCTCGGTTCTCCGCCAGTCTGGGTGCAAATTCGGCCAGGCTGGGGCCTGCGCCGAGGATGATCGCCGAGGTGCCCTTGGCCGAGTTCTGCATGTGGTTCAGGCTGCCCGTGGCCATGGCCCGGCGGAAATTCTGCAGCTCGTTGCCGACCATGATCTCCTGGCGGTGGCGCAGGGTGATCAGTTCCACAGAGAAGCTCTCCAGGCGGCTGCGGCACTGGTGCAGCCACTGGGCGTAGATCGGTCCCATCTGCTGAGAGGGCATGTCCCCGCGCAGGAACACGTTGCCGTAGACGAACTGGAGGTCCAGGTTCTGGACCAGGGCGCGAACATAGTCCGTGTCCGGCGGGATGAACAGGAGCTTTCGGGCCGTCAGCACTTCCCGAT
>JAHJKV010000281.1 GCA_018822065.1 Pseudomonadota bacterium | reverse complement strand
CAAGCTCTGGGTGCAGTGGCTACCGGGGGCGTGATTCCCTACCCCGCCTCCAGCGCGGCCCGCTCCCAGGTGGCGATGTAGGCATCGACCTTGAACTTCCGGCGGCAGCCATTCTCGTTCATGTAACGGATCGACCCATAGACTGGCCGCTGCTTCCAGGGGCGGTCGTGCAGCCCGGCCACGGACCAGAGCGCACCCACGTAGCCATTCGGGTCCCGACCATCCAGCTGATAGCGGTCGTTGAGGCGCACCACCGTGGCATGGGCCTCCTCGGGCGTGGCCGACCACTCCAAAATCTTCTTGGCCCAAAACATCCGCATGTAGCCATGCATGTACCCACTCAAACGCAGCTGCGTCTGGGCCGCATTCCAGAGCCGGGAATGGGTCGCGGCCAGCTCGAACTGCTCCGGCGTATAAAGATAGGGTCGCGGGTCGCCCCGGTGGGCATCCAGGGTCTTCAGAGCCCAGTCCGGAGCCCCTTCCAGGGAGTCATACCGGGGATTGTGCAGACAGAAATTCTCGGCCAGTTCCCGCCGGACCACGCTCTCTTCCAAGAAGGCCAGCGACCCCTCCCCTGGCCCGGCAGCGACCAGGGCTGCCCGCTGCGGCGCGAGCTGCCCGAAATGAAAATAGGCCGAGAGTCGCGAGGTGCCGTCTTTGGTCGGGTCATTGCGATCCTCGGCATACCGCGCCAGACGCCCACCCACGAACGCCGCAAGGGCCGCATGGGCCGCGTCCTCACCGGCAGCCAGGTCCACGGGACCGACTGTGGCGTCCACGTCCAGGGCGCGTCGAACTGCCTCCCAGTCCGGCAGGCCCACCTCCGGCCCTGGGACTGCAGGGGGAGTGAGTTCCGGATATTCCTCCAGAAATTCCGAAGCTAGGCGGTGAATCTTTGGCCTAATGGTCCGGGCGCCATATTCCTGCTTGTCCGACACCCGCCGAGCCGGGACCACGTTGTGCCCGTCAACCTCGATGAGCGGCACCGAAAGCCCCTGGATCACTTGTTCTTGCCAGACCTGCTTGACCCGAAGCGGATCAAAATCCGTGACCACCACCCCGGCCCCCAGCTCGGAGGCTAGGCGCGGGATTTCCTGGCCCGGTTCCCCCAGGCGCAGGACGAAAGGAATGCCCAAGGCACCAAGTCCTTCAGCCACCTGCGCAAGCCCCCGGAGCATGAAATCATAGTGCCGAAGGGTGGCCCCGAGGAAACCCTGCACCAGGCAGAACCCCACCACCAAGGGCCGTGTCGTCCCAGCTAGAATCCTGGCGTACAAAAGCCCCCAGTTGTCTCGCACCCGCTGTTCCCGGCTCATCCAGTAGAGCACCGGTCCAGGCGTCTCCCGCCCCGGCTTGCACAGAAATATCCGCTCCTCGTTCACCAGCATGTCAAACTCCGTTCGTTCATATCAGTCCGGCCCAGACCAAACGCTTCCCACCTCATGGCTCAGCATAGCATGCCAGAAAACTACCATAAAATATATTCACCCAGACAATGAAGAACTCCGGTAAAATTCCAGAAAATATCCAGAAGCACCCATAAACCTGCCACATCACGCGCTGCACCGAACAGCACCACGACTTCCACTGACCAGACGCAAAAAAGCGGGGCCCCCGAAGAGGCCCCGCCGTGTTCATGTCATCAGTGCGTTTTTCCCGACTAGCTGCGGACGCGGCGCAGGCCCACGAGGCCCAGCAGGCCTGAGCCGAGCAGCCAGGCGGCGGCGGGGATCGGCGTGTTTGAGGTGGTGATGCCGTCTATGGCATAGCCGTCATTGGCACCAGTGGCCTTGTGGAAGACGATGGACGAAATCTCTTCGTTGGCCTGGACGATGAAGTAGATTTCCGTGCCGGAGCGCTGTGTACCAGTATAGTCAAAGAGGTTGATGTCCTTGGAACCGGACAGGGTATTCACCGTGACCCAGGTCTGACCGCCCACATCGTGCAGGTCCGTGGTGTAGAAGCCCACAGTGTCCCTGCCCGGATTAAGCTGCAGCCAGAAATCGCCCTTGTCATTGGTGTTGTTCTTTACTGCGTTGGACCAGTACTTGATACCGTCCGTGGCATGTTCGCCGTACGCGGTCATGGTGGAGGTCGAGTCGCCCACGTGGCCGTAGCCGTAGACAGTTCCGATGCTCATGGCAAAACCTGAGCCATTGTCCATGGAGTTGGTGGCATAGGATTCGAAGCTGTCGGTAACGTGGCCGGAGCCGGTGCCGAGCCAGGTCTGCTCAAGCGCGGCCGCGTTGGTGGTGCCGACCCCGGAAAAAACATTTATTACCGACGCCTGGGCAGCGGTGGCCCCCAGGGTCAGAAGCAGTGCGATGATTGCAAGTGCGGTAGTCTTCTTCATTGTCAAGCCCTCTCAAGTTGGTTCTCAATCTACTATTACTTAGAATAGGCACGTGGCCTGTTGAAGAACATCAGTCGCAGGTATGATTCGCCTACTACTTAAGTACCAAATAGGCCGAAATTTCTTACTTTCCTCCGGGCGAGCCCGCCCTTCTCACGCGCGCGCCTTCCAATCGGACCATATCCGTGGCATACTTACTGCCGACACATCCACGGCCCTGTCTCTTTTGCCGCATCATCCGCGCCCATGGCGCACAAGGAGCTCCTATGAGTGACAATCCTTCCGAAAAGCGTTCCGCCATACTCAAACGGCTGATCATGACCATCATCTGCCTCATCGCCTTCGAGGCGGTGGAGATCCTGCTGCTGCTCGTAGTGCTCTTCCAGTACGGCCAGATGCTCATCCTGGGGAAACGCAATGAAAACGTGCGCAAGTTCGGCAACAAGCTCTCCTGGTATGGCTACCGCATCCTGCGCTACGCCACCCTGAACGAGAACGGACGCCCCTTCCCCTTCGGGTCTCTGCCCACGGACGCCGAGGTCGAAGCCCCGGCCCGCTCGGTGCATTTCAACTGAGCTTCTGACCATGGAGAACAGCTTCCGTTTCTTCAGCAACCGGGATTGCACCTACTTTCCCTGTCACCAGACCTCCCATCCCGAGAGGTTCAACTGTCTGTTCTGCTACTGCCCGCTCTATTTCTTCCCGGACTGCGGCGGGCGCTTCAAACCTCTGAAGGGCGGCCTCAAGGACTGCACCGACTGCCGACTGCCCCACAACCCCGAGGGCTATGACCACATCGTGAAACGCCTGCGCCAGTGCTTTCGCTCCGGTTGCACTGTCTCTGTCAATGATGACTAAGTCTTGCGTGCGATGATCACGTCCTGGTAGTTGCTCGCCTTGCGGCCGCACCAGTTGCCCCGGTGCACGGCCTCGATGACCAGCCCGTGCTTTTCCAGGATGGTGCGGGCGAAATGTTCCTCATACCCCACGGCCTCTTCAGGGTCCTTGGGGTTATCCACATAGAAGGAACCAAAGCCGTGCTTGAGCTGCACTTGGGTGCTCTCATTAACCTTCAGGTGCGCACGCGTGTCGTCATCCATCAGGAACCAGGTGCAGTAGACCCGACCGCCCCGGTCCAAAACCCGGTCGATCTGGCTTACGTAGCCAAGTACATCCTCAGGCAGCATGTGGGTGAAAACCGAATTCAGGAGCACGAAATCGAAGCTTGCATCCGGGTAGGGAAACACGAACTCACTGGCCCGAACGGCAGCGTTCGGGTTATAAAGATTGTTGAAGACATCAACGCTCTGAAACCGGAAATTCGGGTAGTGCGGGGTGATATGCTCGCTGGCCCAGTCAATGCCGAAGGGATAGGTGTCCATACCCAGATAGACGCCACGCTCGGAAATATATTCCGTCAACGGCACGGCGGCGCGGCCCACGCCGCATCCCACATCCAGCACCCGCTCGCTGGGCAGAAGCCCGCCCCAGTCGATCATGCGACGCACCAGATTGCGTCCGATGCCCAGAAAGTCCCCGCCACCAAAGCAGATGGCCAGTTCCTTGGGCGGAATCATATCCTCGGGACAGGGTCTCGGCGGCGGACCGGACACCTGGTCGGGTTGTTCAACAATCTGCATGCATACCCCCGGAAGTTATTTCCATTCCAGGGGATAAAGCAGATAGCGTACCAAAGGCACTTTCCTGTCCTTGAGCGGACAAAAGGCAAAAAAAGGGCCGGGAACACTCCCGGCCCTTTGAAAAACACACAACTGCGAGGCTAGAACACGACCGCCTCAAACCAGAAGATGTTGGTCCCGGTCAGATTCAAGACCGAAGGATCGAGGCCAGCCTTGTGGCAGGTCTGTTCCAGAAACTGTTCCCTGTTCCATCCCCACTGCACTGGCACCTGTGGCAGCAGCAGCCCGGACTTCTCCCCACGTTGGATGATCACCCCGTGACGGCCCACCTCGATGGCCAGCTTGTCGCGGCATTCGGCGATATGGCTTAAGATGGAAATCTCGATTTCCAGCCGCTCGAACTCCTCGCGGGTCAGAGCCGGAAAGCGCGGGTCATTAAAAGCGGCGCTCCGGGCCATGTTCCAGATGGTTTTGTACAGCGGCTCCTCGGCCTGCAGGTTGCCGATGCACCCACGAAGTTTGCCGTCCAGGGTCAGGGTGACAAAAGCCCCCATGGGCTCCGTGAGCTTGCCTGCCCCCGGATCAGCCGGGGTGTCATCCGTGCCTTCAAGTTTGCTGGATATGGAACGCTTCACCAGTTCCTTGAGCGTCATCTTTTCTTCATCGGAGAGCATGAAGGTAAACAGTCGGGTCATCGTATCTCCTGTGGTTACTTTTGTATCTGATCTGCACGTGGCACGGTGAGCATCACGGTACCGCCGAGAATAAACATGAATACCACGACGCTCATGCCCCAGCGCTGGCTGTCAGTCATATAGGTCACCCAGCCGACCAAAAGCGGGCCAAGAAAGCTGGTCACCTTCCCGGAAAAGGCAAAGAGGCCAAACATCTCGCCCCGGATATCCTCCGGTGCCACCCGGGCCATGTATGACCGGCTGGCCGCCTGCACCGGGCCCATAAAGATACCAAGGGCGAGCCCGAATATCCAGAGCACCCCCTTGCTCGTGGCCAGCAGGATGGTCACGCCGGGCACGATGAGTCCGACCAAGGAGACGAGGATCACGAGCTTGGCTCCGAAGTGGTCGTCCAGCCAGGCGAAGCCAGCCGCGCCCAGACCGGCGGTGACGTTCAGGCCGATGGCAAAATAGATCACTTCCTGGGCGCTCATGCCGTAGGTCCCGGCCGCATAAATGCCGCCAAAGGCGAACAGGGTCACCAGCCCGTCATTGTAGATCATCCGGGCCACCAGGAACCGGGCGATGTGCTTGAATTTCCGCACTTCCCGCAACGAATGGACCAGTTGGGTGAAGGCCTCCCCCAGCCCGCGCCGGAGCCCCACGCCCGTGGACGGGGTGTCCGGGGTGAAGAAAAAGAGCGGCAGGGCAAAGAGCAGGTACCACCCGGCGGAAAGCAGACAGGTGGCCCGAACATGGGCCGCGCCCTCGTGGGAGATGCCCAGGAACGCACCCTCGTTAATGAACCCGAAGAGCGCCAGCACCAGCCCGAAGAGCCCTCCCACATAGCCCATGGCCCAGCCCCAGCCGGACCAGCGGCCAATACGATCCGAGCTGACCAGGTCCGGCAGCATGGCGTTATAAAAAATCATGGAATACTCGGCACCGATCGTGCCTATGCCCACGAACACCAGCCCCCAGACCACCCAGGAGGGATCGGGCTGGACGAACCAGAGCATGGCCGTGGCTCCCACGGTGAGCAGGGTGCAGCCGAGCACCCAGGGCTTGCGCCGTCCGCAGCGGTCAGCCCAGGCCCCGAAGAGCGGCCCGCCGATGCCGATGACCAGCCCGGCCGCGCCCATCATGTTCCCCCAGAGGGTCGTGCCCAGGGTCGGATCCGAGGCCACGGACTTGGTGAAATAGGTGGCGAAGATGAAGGTTTGGATCAGAGTGAAAAACCCGTTGTTGGCCCAGTCGTAAAAAGCCCAGGACCAGAGTGCGCGCGGGCTGGCGTTTCCGCCTTTTTCCGGCAGCATGCTAGAACCCCTCTTCGAGCGGCGGGTTCACCAGGGCCACTGCGTCCAGCATAGCCACTGGTTTTCCACAGTCAGCGAGCAGCACCTGCCGCCCTTTGATGGTCAGCCGCCCCTCGGCCAGCCACTGAATGGCCTGGGGGAAGATGCGGTGTTCCAACTCCAGAATGCGCGGCCCAAGCCCATCGCCCCCCTCGTCTGGATAGGCAGGCACGGCAGCCTGGATGATGATCGGCCCGTGGTCCATCTTCTCGTCCACGAAATGCACGGTGCAGCCGGAGATGCGCACCCCATAGTCCGCAGCGTCTCCCTGGCCATGCACGCCCGGAAAGCTCGGCAAAAGCGCGGGGTGGATGTTGATGACCCGGCCTGGGAATGCGTCGAGAAACCCACGGGTGATGATGCGCATAAACCCGGCCATGATCACGGTGTCCGCCCCAGCAGCCCGGATGGCCTCGACCATGGCCAGGTCAAAGGCCTCGCGGGACTCGTAGTCCGTGTGCAGAATGGCCTGGCGGGCAATGCCATGCTTCTCGGCCCGGCTGAGCCCAAAGGCTCCGGCCTTGTTGGAAACCACCAGTCGAATCTCGGCATCAAGCACACCGGCTTCGATTTTATCTATGATCGACTGGAGGTTGGACCCTCCGCCGGACACGAGTACAGCTATCTTGAGAGGCATGGGCATTCCTTGTCTGACGAATGGATACGGCCCGACCGCGAATATCGCACCACCGGACCGAACCGAACATAATGAATCCAGGCGCGAAGTCAAAGGTCCAAGGCACCCTACTGCGGTTTGCGCCCGAGCATCATGGCCGTGGTCGGCCCGGTTTTCTTGCGCGTGATGTCGACAAACCCGGCATCGGCAAACCAATTGGTGATTTCCCCTTCGGTAAACACGTCGCCACGCCGGGTATTCACCAGCATGTTCAGGGCGAAGATGGCGCCAAATTCCGGCTCAAGCCGCGCCTCGTCCATGACAAAATCCACCACCGCCACCTGTCCCCCAGGGTTCAGGGCAGCAAAGGCACTGCGCATGAGTTGACCGTTTTCCTCATAGTTATTGATATGAACGATGGCCGAGAAGAAGGCCAGGTCATAGCCTGAACCAAAGTCATCGCGCAGATAATCACCGGGTTTTGTGGTGATACGCCCGGAAAAACCGCCCTGCTCCACATAGTTCTGCGTCAGTTTCGTCACCGGCTCCAGGTCGAAAACAACGGCCTTGAGCCCGGTTTTCACCCGGCACATGGCCATGGAATAGACCCCGGAACCGCCGCCCACGTCGAGAACCGTGTCGGTTTTGGAAAGATCAAGCATCCCGACCAACTCTCCCGCGTCCTTTTTTGCCCGGCGGTGCATGGCCTCAATGAACGCCGCCCGCTTGGCATCGTTGTCAAAATCCGGGTCGAGCACGGTGCCGCCCTGGCGCACGGATTCGGTCAGGGTGCCCCAGTTTTCATACAGATTGGAGAGATGCCCCAAACCGGAAAGATAGTCCGGGGAATCCGCATCAAGCCAGCGCAAGGCCACGTCCGTATTCCGAAACTTCCCCTCCTTCTTCTCCACCAGCCCCAACACGCAAAGCGCCCCCAAAAGTCGGTCCGTGGCCCGAGCATCCGCCCCGATCTCCTCGGCCACCGCCCCCGCCTCGCACCACCCATGCCCCAGCGCCGTAAACACCCCCAGGCCCCAGCCGGTCAACACGATCCGACTACGCATGAACGCGCCCGCGAGTTTCTGGATGTCGTCCGGAGTTTGTATGGTCATGGCTGCTCCTTTTGCGCATGAGTTTAGCAGCAACACCACCGACCAAACCAGTGTTTTTTCCGATCTCATCAGCCTAAAAACTGAGTTGAACAGATGCAAGAACGGCTCGTCTCCCAACGTTTTCTTCGATACGCGAGAATACGAGCTGTTTGCGGCCACGATGCCAACGGAGCATTTCAGCCTCCGCTCAAAGCCCTGGTCAAAAACTTATCCAGCTGATTGGTAAAATCCTGCTTGTCTTTCGGGCCATAGGCAGGCGGGCCACCGCCAGCCGTGCCAGCGCTACGAAGCTCTTCCATGAGGTTGCGCATGCGCAGGATGCCCTTGATGTTGTCCGCATCATACAGTTCGCCGCGTGGGTTCAGGCCCGTGGCACCCTTGTCCACGATCTTGTCGGCCAGTGGGATGTCCGCCGTGATGACCAGATCGCCGTACTGGGCCAGTTCAGCGATTTCATCATCCGCCACGTTGAACCCGGCCCCGACTTGAATGGTCTTGATCAGCGGCGAGGGCGGCACGGTCATCCAGGCATTGGCCACCAGCGTAACCGCGACCTGACGCCGCTCGGCCACCTTGAAAAGAATCTCCTTCACCGCCCTGGGGCAGGCGTCGGCATCAACCCAAATCTGCATTCTTCCTCACTCCCCTCGCGTTCGAAAATAAAAACCCCTGCCAAACTTACGACAGGGGCCTTGCATCTTTCACAACACGCCTAGGCGTGTTCGGCTGCCAGCATCTCTTTAAATTGCCGGACCGTGTCCGGGTCCAGCCCGACGCTCTCGAATATCGCCGCCGCAAAGCTGACCGGGGCCGTTCCGGGCGCGGTGATAACACGGTTGTCGGATAGTGCGGCCACACTTTGGCAATAATGCGTGGCACCAGAATATCCCTTTGCATTCTCCACGAGATACCCAGCATCGTT
>JAHJKV010000280.1 GCA_018822065.1 Pseudomonadota bacterium | reverse complement strand
ATGGGCATTGAAAAAAGAGGGGAAATCAACATAAACCGTTCAAGAAACCTTGGTGTGTAGCCGGGTGGGTCAGATTATGCGCTTACGAAGCTATCCTCAGATATCACGACAAAATCGATGACGCTAACCTCGAACTCGACAGTTCTGGCGGGGATTAGGCTGCCATGATAGTCTTTATTTCCATTATCATAGTGTTCCTTGTTCTCTTTTTCCTGGCCTACAACTTCATCTCCACCAACCATCTGGACCAGCTCAAGCTGGTGCAGGACGACTTCGACAAAGTGGCCGAGCAATACGCGCGGTTCAATGCGGAATCCAAAAAACTCAAGGCCGAACTCTTGGCTCTGGAACAACAGATAAACTTCAAAAAAAACGACATCAAGCACAGCAAGGCCCTGGCCGCTGCCCAGGCAATACCCGAACCCGAAACGAGCAAGGACGACCGCATATCAAACCACATGGTCAGCCAGGGAATAATCACCATTGAGCAGCATGAAAAAGCCAAGGCCATGCAGACCAAGCTGCAAATGGACTTCGTGACCATCTGCATGACCATGGGCTTCATCTCCGAGAAGGATGCAGCCGACCTCAAGAAGACGACTCTCTAAGCGGAAAGTTGATACGCCCAAAGACCCCAGGCTACGTTCGCCTGGCCAACGTGGCCTTGGCAAATGCTGAGTGCGGTCCTTACCAGGTGCAAAGAAAGCGATCGGTCTGATGGGGAAGCGGCGTCACATACCGCATGGGTAGATCCGGCTTGAGTCTCTTCAACGACCTGTTGTTACAGGTGTGGCAGAGCCAGTCCGGGTAAAAGCAATCCAGACAATACGGTTGGAATTCCAAACAATTCGCGCTCATGGTCCGTTTCATTCCCAATGCGCAACCATTTTGCCCAAAAGCACAACTCCGACAGTCAGTTCCTGAAAACCTTGTTTTGATCATCTCGTCACCCCGTGGGAAATATCCCAGTTTACACTGGAACACACGGGGGACGAAGCTTCAATTATATTCCAAGTTTTATCCAGCCAAACGAGTGCGGGGGAACCGGTCTAGTGCTCGGCCTCAAGCTGATTCACAATCAATTGGCCTGCTTCCTGGAACGAAAGGGGCATGGAGAACAGATAGCCCTGGTAGTATTCGCAGCCCAGTTCCATGAGCTTGATGCGCTGGACATCTTTTTCCACGCCCTCGGCTACCACTTCCAGCCCCAGACTGTGGGCCAGTTGGATGATGGCCCGGACGATCTCGATATTGTTGGGGTTCACGTCCATCATGCGCACAAAGGAGAGGTCGATCTTCATGTTGTCCAAGGGCAACTGGCTCAGGTAGGCCATGGATGAATAGCCGGTTCCGAAGTCGTCGATGGAAAAGGAAATGCCCGCATCGGCTAGGTCCTTGAGCCGTGCGATGGCGGCGCTTCCGCCCTCCATGAGCGTGGTCTCGGTGATCTCCAGGTTGAGCGCCGCAGGCGGCACGCCGGTCAGTTCCAACACGTCCAGGATGTCCACCGCCAGGGACGTGGAGACCAATTGCTTGGCGGAAAGGTTCACGCTCATGACCAGACGACCGGCCTTGGGGTGCATCTTGATAAACTTGGCCATGGCCAGGCAGGCGTTTCGAAGGGCCCACATGCCAAGAAACATGATGCGGTCCGTCTCCTCGGCCAGGGGGATGAAATCGCTGGGCATGATCAGGCCGCGGGTGGGATGTTCCCACCGGATGAGGGCTTCAAAACCGTAGAGCTTGTCCTCGCCATCCAGATGGACAATGGGCTGGAAGACGAGCCGGAACTCCTCATCACCCATGGCCCGGTCCATGTCGTGCTAAAGGGTCATCAGGCTCATGGCCTCGGTGAGAAGACTGGGCGAGAAGACTCGGAACTTGCCTGTGCCCTTTTTCCGGGCCGCTTGCATGGCGATGGTGGCGTTTCGCAAAATCTCCTCTGCGCTCCGGTAGTCCATGGTCCACAGGACCATACCGATGGAAGCCGTGAGCTGGATGGAGGTGTTATCCACATAAAATGGCTGGGTCAGGGCCTCCTGCACGCGCCGCATGATCTGGATGGGCATGCGGTAGGACTCGATCTCTTCCAGCAGGATGACAAATTCGTCGCCGCCGAAGCGGGACACGGTGTCTAGTTCCCGGACACTGGATTGCAATCGTGTGGCCACCTCCTGGAGGACATGGTCGCCCAGGGCATTGCCGAAGGTGTAATTGACCACCTGGAAGCGGTCGATAT
>JAHJKV010000279.1 GCA_018822065.1 Pseudomonadota bacterium | reverse complement strand
TGGGGGCTTTCCTGGCCTGTCTGTTTTTTGTCTCTCACGCGTCTGCGGCGGACTGGAAACAGCAGGAGCGTCAATGCATGTCCACGTGTCCTGAACTGCCTCGGTACGGAGGGATTGAAAGCGAAGCCGCCTATGCGGAGCGCATGAAGAAGCAGGCTGCATACGACCAGTGCTTCATGAAATGCGCCCGCCTCTCGTCTCAGATCCAGCCGCGCTCTTTTGTGCCTATTGGCACTCCAGAATACCGCTATTTCAAACGCAACGGACAGAAAGCAAACTGAGTCCCGACGCACTTTCTGGTGTGACACCGATCAATGGATATACGTTTCGAGGATGCGCGCGTATGTGCCATCCTGATGTATCTCGTCAAGAGCCTGGTTGAGGCTCTCGACGAGTTCTTCCTTTGCGGGGATGTTGGCCTTTTGGGAGATGACCAGAAAGCTTGGCTAGAGGTGAAGCAGAGCCAACTCCAGAAAGAGGAAAAGCGCAATGATGGGGGGGGAGTTTTGCGGGTGTGTATGTATAACTATATCAGATTATTATACATACGCACACTATGTTGACAATGTTTTGAACAGTGCACTTGGGAAGGGGTGAAGAAAACAGGGTTATCGGACGATAAGAAGGCTGTACCGGCGACAAGGAGCGTTGCCATGAAGATAGCCCTGCACCAAGGATCGGCGGCAGGCATGTTTCACTGGATGGACCCGGTGGAGGCCGCCCGTTTGGATTTGCCGCCTGAAGGCGATGTGGTTGAGTTTTCCCAAGAGGCCCTGCGCCGTCTGGAGGAGGACCGACAGCAACCGCTCATGGCGAGCGCCATGTCGCTAGAAGCGATCGAGTCTCGCATCAACACGGTGCGCTCTGAAATATCGAGTATCTGGAACTCGGCCCTGCCGGACGAAGAGAAGTATCGCCAGATTTATTCCAAGGAAAACGAAATATCTCTGCTCCAGGCCGGTCAGTTCGCCTTTGCCCGGGCCGGGTTTTTGAAGGTGGCCTGAGGCGACCTGTGACGAGGGATGTTCGTTTGTTTCCAAAGAATCAGTGGCGTCTGAGGCTCTTCTCTCGCGGCTACTTGTGTGGTGAAGCACTCTCGCCACGACGGCCAATATCTAGCTCCCGCTAGCCGGGGTTCACGAGCTTGTTGCTGTAGAACTGCGAAATGAGCGGGCCATCTTGACTGCATCGGCGGCTAGAGTGCTGATGAGTACAGCAAAGGCCGAAGCCGTAAACACAGCAACAACTGTACGCAAAGGAAATCCCGATCGACACAAACCAGAAAGCCCCCGGACGGCAGTCCGAGGGCTTATGGTTAGTAATTGTACGCCTGATCTACGCCAAGCTTTAGTTGGCCTGCTGGGTATCTTTGGACCACTTGATTCAGATTCGTCTTAGAGTGGTCCGAAACAGTGAACCAACTTTCCTGGGCAGAGGTACTTTAAGGCTTTGTGCCCTTGGGGCGGATTATTCCTTGGAGTCGCCGTAGAGTCCACCGGCTATGGCACCCAGGCCGCCGCCGATGAGCGCACCGGTCATAAGGCCACCGCCCGTCAGGAGGTTGATGCCCACGCCTACGCCAGCACCGATGGCAGCACCGGAGACCGCGCCCTGCTGGGTGCGGTTCATGTTCGTGCAGCCGAAAGAGCCAAAACCAAGCGCCATCACTATCATTGTAGATGCAAGTATCTTCTTCATGGGTGTACCCTTAGTCCTTCATGTTGGGTTTGATCATCGTAGTCCACATGGCTTTCATGACGTGTTCGCCCATCTTGGTCGGATTTTTGATGTAGTACTGGTCGATATCGTGTTCCATCTGGGACCACGACTGGTTCTTGAAGACATCAACCCAGCCCTGGACTAACTTGGAGGGCTGCTCACCATGTTTTGTGCGGCCATGATACTCCAGCACGATAGCGTTGCCCGCGCCGTAGAGGAAGGCCCGCTTCTCGGCCGAAGTGGATTGCAACCAGTGCGTGCCGTCCAGTTCGGCCATTTTACTCATCGTGTTCTCGGCCATGACCGGGCTGGCAACCAGGAGCAGCGCTCCGGCCAGCATCATCATCAAAAACAGTTTCGTTTTTATCATATGTTCCTCTTTGTGTGGGTTCGGTTTATGGAAAGCATGATCGATAACCCTATTATTTCAACTGCATGTTCTGCTTAACCGACTTCACGCCGTCAACCTGGGCTGCGACCACGACGGCCCTGTCAATGTTTGCCTGGGAGCTGACAAATCCGCTCAACTGGACCACGCCCTTATAGGTCTCGACGTTGATTTCGCTGGACTTCAGGGTATCATCATTGAAGATCATGGCCTTGACCTTGGTAGTGATGACGCTGTCGTCGATGTATTCCCCCGTCCCTTCCTGCTTCGAAGTCGAGGCGCAGCCAATGGAAAGAGCAAAGACGGCAAGCAGAATAAAAGCCATAAAACGTGTGCGTTTGGTCATGAAAATATTCTCCGGTGTAGTACGAAGTGGACCAGCCCATTGCTCTGCAAAGGAATCCATAGGACCCGTCGTGTTGTTTTGTGTGTTATTGTTGCCGCTTGTTTGAGACACATTTGCATTCTTGCCGCCCTAGACTTTGCCCATGTACAACAGCACCGCACGATGACGAGTTCCACATTCATTCGAGTAGCATGCGTTGCTCTTTAGTCCCGTTGTGAAAGTTAGGCCATGATCTGTTGGCTATAAGCTCCTGCCGCGAATGAGTCGGATCAGGATCATGATGACGGCCACGACTACGAGAATGTGGATGAATCCGCCCATGGAATAGGAAGAGAGAAGGCCGAGCACCCAAAGAACGATGAATATTAAGGCAATGATTTCGAGCATGATGTCATCTCCGGTTGTCGATGGGGGGAATTCTCATGATATTTCTATACCCCGACATCTGGTATTCGTCTGTGCGCTAGAGCACGTTAGGAGGGTATTGTTTACGTG
>JAHJKV010000278.1 GCA_018822065.1 Pseudomonadota bacterium | reverse complement strand
GTCAGGGACTCGCTCGTGTTCAGATAGGGCAATACATCCACGAAACGAAACAACTGCACCTTGAAGTGTTCGTTCTTCATGGCCCAGTCCATGACCTTCCCCGTCCAGAAGCCCTTGTTGAAAACCGAGGGGGCTTCACCCTTGATGGCGGTGAAGAAGTCACGGCCCGTCTGGAGGACCGACTGTTCCAGGGATGTGTTGTCCATGAGTCCCAATCCTTGTTGTTATTAGTCTTCGATGGGGAGCGCGGTGGACTCCTTTACCGTCCTGAGGACGATGGTGGAGTTGGTGTCGCGCACTGTGGGTATCTGGCCAATCAGCGCCAGCATGTCCGCGAGGGTGCTGGTGTCACGGGCTCGGATTTTGACCAGATAGTTGTCCTGGCCGGCGCAGTAATGCACTTCCAGCACGCCGGGGATGCGAGAGAGGAGCAGGCCGGAATCGGTGCTCCCAACGGCCTCCTCGACACTGACAAAGGTAAAGGCGGTCAGGCCCATCTCCAGAATATCCGGATCGACTCGGGTCTCGTATCCCTTGATGATGCCCTTGTTTTCCAATTTCCTGATGCGCTCCAGTATGGCCGAGGGGGCTTTCCCGATCTGTCGGGCGATCTCCGCATTGGTCGTACGGGCATTTTTCTGGAGGATGCTCAGGATTTTTTTGTTTGTTTTGTCGATCATTCTAATTCTCTCTTGTTTACGGAATAAAATTCCAATTTATAATGTTTGTCAAGATTAAAGTTCGCAACAGACGATCATTCGGCGAAAAATGCTTGGAAACGACGCTCATTTGGTTTATATCACAGCAACTATGTCGCATCTACACCTACAAGACGTGAGCATCCACTTTGGGGGAGTCCAGGCTCTGAAGGACGTCACCTTTGAGCTCAATCCCGGCGAGATTGTTGGCCTGATCGGCCCCAATGGGGCGGGAAAGACCACCATCTTCAATGTCATCACCGGTGTGTACCAGGCGAGTTCCGGTGGAGTGAGCTATTCGGATGTGTCCTTGCAGGGCAAAAGGCCCCACGAAATTTTAACTGCCGGAATAGCCCGAACGTTCCAGAATATTCGTCTGTTCACTGCCATGACAGCCCTGGAAAATGTCATGGTCGCCCAACATTGTCGAACAAAAAAAGGGATCGTCGGGGCTATGCTCCGCTCGCCCAGCCAGAAGCGGGAAGAGGCATTGATCCGCGAACGCGCCCAGCAGGCCCTGGATTTCGTGGGCCTGGGTGAAGTGTACGACGTGGTTGCCAAAAATCTGCCCTATGGGCACCAGCGACGTCTGGAGATCGCCCGCGCCCTTGGCTCCTCGCCCCAGACCATCCTTTTGGATGAACCAGCGGCAGGGCTGAATCCCGTTGAATCTTCAGAGCTTATGAAAACTATCGAAAAGATAGCTGGCAGCGGTGTCAATGTGCTGCTCGTCGAACATGATATGAAAGTCGTCATGGGCGTGTGCCACAGAATCGTTGTCATGGACTATGGACAACTGATATGCCAGGGGAGGCCCGAGGAGGTCCAGCGGGATCCTAAGGTCATCGAGGCTTATCTCGGACAGTAACAATAGTATTGAGGAGGTTCAGTGATGAAACGGTTTACGCTCTTTGCGTTGTTGGGTGCCCTGCTTCTGGCCCTGCTGGTAGCTGGCTGCGGCGGTGGTGAGGAAGCGGCTGAGAAGGCTCCCGAAGCCCAGGCCGAACCAGTCTTGAAGCTCGGCTCCATGAGCCCGCTCACCGGCCCCTATTCCGCTGATGGCAATGACATCGCCAACGGCGCCAAAGCTGCCATCGACGTGATCAAGGCCGAAGGCGGCATCGAAGGTTTCTCCGACATCGTGATCTTCCCCGAAGACACCGCTTGTGACCCGAAGCAGGCCGTTGCTTCCGCAAACAAACTTATTTCCGAAGGCGTTGTCGGCGTTGTTGGTGCATACTGCTCCAGCTCCACCATCCCGTCTTCCGAGACCTTTGATCCGGAAAAAATCCTCATGGTCACCCCGGCTTCCACCAACCCCACGGTCACCGAGCGCGGCCTGAAGTACATGTTCCGCATGTGCGGGCGTGACGACCACCAGGCCCCGTCCGCAGTCAAGTTCATGTCCGACTTCTTGAAGGCCAAGACCATCTTTATCGTTGACGACAAGACCACCTATTCCGAAGGTCTGGCCAATGAAGTGGCCATGCATTGTGAAAAGAACGGCATCGAGATTCTGGCCCGTGACCACGTGAACCAGGGCGACAAGGACTTCTCCGCAGTCCTGACCAAGGTGAAGGCCATGAACCCCGACGTCTTCTACATCTCCCTGCAGAACTCCGCCACTGGCGCGCTCATGCTCATTCAGGCTGCCCGCATGGGCATCGCCTCGGCTGCCATGGGTCAGGACGCCGTGTACCATCCGCAGCTGATGGAGATCGCCAAGGAAGCTGCCGAGGGTGCCTACCTGACCTTCGGTTTCACCGACAAGGGTACCGAGACCTACAAGCAGTTTGAAGCTGCCAACGCCCAGTACGGCCAGGTCGGAGCTTACTCCGCCTACGCCTACGACTCTGCCATGGCCCTTCTGAAGGCCGTCAAGGCTGCTGGCAGCACCGATCCTGACGCCGTGCGTGCCGCCATGCTGAAGCTCGAATTCGCTGGTGCCTCCAAGGATGTCAAGTTCCAGGAGAACGGTGATTCCGGTTCCAACTACATAGTCTACAAGGTCGTGGACGGCGCGTTCGTTCCGTTCTGGAACCCGGCTACCGGCGCGGAGATGTAGTTCTCAGCCTACTGTAATCATAAGGGGGGAGCGTTTGCTCCCCCCTTTTCATGCTGACCGGTTCAAGCAGCACGCAACAGGCAGGTTCTGTGACATGCTGTTACGCAAGGCGCTCCCGTGATCGTGGAAATGGAGCGCAATTGCGAGGTGTGAGAGGGTGCTTTTTCGAGCAACGCCGCAATCCGGCAGTCAGCACATGGGTCCCAATCAATGGAATATACCTTCAGTTACTTTTTCCAGCAGCTCCT
>JAHJKV010000277.1 GCA_018822065.1 Pseudomonadota bacterium | reverse complement strand
GCTCAAGGGTTCGTCTTCAGCAATGAGAATCAGCATGAGCTTCCTATTCTGTCAAATAGTTACAGTATTTATGAAGCATGAATTGTTCATCAGGTCAAGAGGGCGACAGGGCTTGACCTCGGCTGGGAAGTCGCTCAATCTGCGAGTATGCATGCAAATCCTACTAGTTCGATCATAATTCCCGTGTTGCATGAAAATGAGGGCATTGTGGATTTGGTCGCGGAGCTTTCGAGGACCCCGGGCGTCGAGGTGGTGGTCGTGGACGGGGACCCCCTTGGCTCGACCCTGGATGCCCTCCATGGGACGGGCGTCAAAACCTGCACCGCGGGGCCGGGCCGGGCCGCCCAGATGAATGCCGGGGCCGGGATGGCCAGCGGGGAGATACTGCTCTTTCTGCATGCGGACACGAAGTTGCCCGAGGGCTGGCTTAGCGCGGTCCGCGAGGTGCTTGGTCGGGGGTTTGCCCGCTGCGGTGCCTTTGGCCTGGAATTTTGCGCCGCAGGACTGCCGGGGCGATGGATCGGGGCCTGGGCCCGATTTCGCTCCCGCCTGGACCGTAGACCCTATGGGGACCAGGCACAGTTTTTTGCAGCTGATTTCTTTCAGGAATTGGGAGGATATGCCGATCTGCCGATCATGGAGGATGTGGAAATCATGGGCCGGGCCGTTCTGGCCGGTCATCCCCCTTCTATTCTCCCCCTCCGGGTGCAAACCTCATTTCGTCGCTACCAGGCCGAGGGGTGGCTCAAGCGAGGGGCGCTGAATATCCTTATGCGAGCGGCCTTTGCCCTAGGCGTTCCGGCCACAAGGCTTTCCGGGTGGTATCGACCGCACACTCCAACGGAGACAGCCGAATGAAACGATGCATCATATTTTTCCTCAAGTGGCCCGCGCCCGGCGAGGTCAAAACACGTCTGGCCGCCCAAGCCGGGGATGAGGCTGCCGTGGGTCTGGCCCGGGCCATGGCCGAGGACATGCTCGATACCTTCACCTGGGTGGAGGATACGGACATATTGATCTGCGCGACACCCAAGGAACGACTGGCCGACTTCAAGGACTGGCTGGGAGAGGATCGCCGCTATGTGGCTCAGCGGGGACCGGATCTGGGCCGCAGGATGAAGAACGCCTTTTTCACAGCCTTTCACCAGGGGTACGAGCAGGCGGTCCTTTTGGGCAGCGACATCCCGGACGTCCATGACGACGACATCCGGCAGGCTTTTTCCCATCTTGAAAACCGGCAATCCTGTGTTCTGGGTCCCGCGGACGACGGCGGCTACTGGCTCATCGGATTTGACGCCAAGGGCCTCATGGCCGAGGTGTTTTTGGAGATGGACTGGGGCTCAGATCAGGTTCTGAAGCAGACCGTGCGCCGGCTGGAGTTTGACGAACGAAAGGTCGGGTACGTGACCACGCGCACTGATGTTGACGACCTGGTCGATCTGCGGAAGGTGGCCCGGGGGCTCAAGGAGAGTTCCAGGACGCTCAAGCTGGCGAGGAGCGTGCTGGACTAAGGCTTGTGGTCAGGGCAATGCCGGGCGAAAAGCTGGAGCCTCGGGCTGTTTCTCGGCAAGGCTTTCGGGGCAGGCAAAGTCCGGCAGGAATATGAGATTGTCGTCGGCCATCAATTCGAAAACATATGAATATTTTTTAGCCATACCAGCAGAAACAAATACAATTTCCGAGTCGCGCAGCCATTTTGCCAGGTTGGTATCCTGAAGAGTCAACTCATGCAGTGTTGCCGATTTATCAGCAAAATTTGTCACTTCCCAGAAAACAAGGCTGTTTCGGGGGAAATATCCATCGATCTTCTGTTCAAGATCAATCCGTTCCGAGGCGGCACAGATGACAGGAATGGGGTTTTTTGTGGACCTGCGATAGGCCAACGTGATTTTTGAGGCATGGCGGTACGCTTGGGACCAGACCGATATCATTCTTTGAGCCTGTTCACGATCAGCACCCAGGGACAGAATGAAAGAGCGGATATTTTTCAACAAAGAGACAAAGCTGTCCTCAAACTCAAAATTGAATTTCGGGTCCCATTTTTTTATTTGGAAATGAAGCTCTTGCTGTTGTAAAAAATGTCCAAGCTCTTTAAAATATGCGGTTGCACTATCCCAATTGAGCTGTTCTTTTGCGTTAAGAACTTCATCAATCGTAGTGAGATATGCCTCCCGGTTGATCACGGGGGTAGCAGCAAATGCGTCCTTGTGAAGCAGAGGGAATTTGTTGGGGTGCAAGATGCCGTCATGAGACAAGAGATAAAATTTTGTTCCCACCAGTGTTTGGATATCATCTGCGAATTCTGAGGCCTTTGCGGCTGCCGCCACATACCCTATCGTTGAGCAAACAACCTGCCCATCTCTGTTTACCACCCGGAAACGACCGGGCATGAGATACTCGGAGCGAAGAACCTCAGGTGTAATGCGATAATCCTCTGTGTGAGAATTGGTCTCGTGTTGAGCAGCTTCGTTCGGATCGTAGATATCTTGGTGGGGCTTCCACGAGAAGTCACAGCCAGCCATACAAACCATCGGTGCCCGGAGTGCTTCCGCCAACCCGAGGCATGCCAGCAGGCTCCCCTCGGAACCATCCCGCATCACAAAGTCATTGCTCAAAATGAGCTGATTGAAACTGGCCCTGAAGACGACTCCACGAAACTTCCACGCATACCCCGAGATGCTGGCCGACGAAAGTGAAACCAGGACAGTATTCTTGAGTAAAGGGATTGTTTCGTAAAAATGTCTTTGTTCCAGATGGGTGTCATACTGCACGACAAAATCAGGCTCGACTCCGGCAGCAAGACAGATTTTGAGGGACCGGGCGATGCAAATGACCAGACATTTTTGAGCCAACCTCTTGATATCCGATTGTACTTTGATGACAGAATGTCCCGGCATCACTATCAGGACAGGGAGCCCTATGTTTTTTTTGCAAATCTTGTCTGCAAGTGGGTACCGAAGCAGCCACGGCATATTCTTGAGCTGATTGAGGCTCCGGGTCGGATCGGTGAGTCCGCCTTGCAGCGCAGTGATCACCGCTGGTGGCGTATATGGCGTGGTATTTTTGAAATGGTAACTATAGTATGCCTTTATGAGGTTCATTTGGACAGTCTGCAGGGCGAGCCCGTCTTTTCTGCCGACAGTCGCATCTGCAATGAACGTAAAACCATTTCCCCAGAGCTTGGGATCGATGGTGGAGCAGAATTTTTTTGGATTCACAAATTTGCTGTTGGGAATGCGGAATAGGTACTGGTCGGGAATACGCTTGTCGGCATCGGCGTTGCCAAAAACAAAGACCAACTCGTTTTTCCAGTCTTCAAAAGAGAGAGAGCTTTCAAGCGTTCGAAAAATAGCCATGATCGTCCCGGTTAGCTGTTCTGATTGACCAACAAGTCTGCAATCCTCTCGGATGCCCCACCATTGATGTGCGAAAAGGATTTGTCACGCATTTTTTGCCTCGCGTCCTTCCAGTCGTCCTGGCCTTGGAGCGCTTCGTCCACAGCGCGGTACAGGTCTTCGGCGGTGAGGCATTTGGGGCCGGGGCACATCGCTTCGAAGGGGAATTGGAAACCTCGGTCGCAGGACATGTACTTTTCGAAATCGCTCCAGAAAAAGATAATGGGTTTGTCCAGCAGGAGATATTCCGTGTAGATTGAGGAGTAATCCGTGATCATCGTGTCCACCAGGGGCAGGAAGGGGTAGACGTCGGTGGCGGAGTCACAGACAGTCACGTTGTCGGGAATATTCTGGAACGAAACCGGAGTTCGGCTGTGGGTTTTGATGAGTAGATGTGCATTTTTCAGCTTCAGCAGGGTGATGAACTTTTCGAGGTCTAGAACATTCTGGGTCAGCGGGTTGACGCCATTGTCCCTGAAAGTCGGGACAAAAAGGACGACCGGCCCTTGCTTGCTGGCTTTTTTCACGCGGGCATAGGCCTCGATGTCGCAGCCGAGCAGTGCCTCCTTGCTAAGCGGCTGGAAAAAGACATCGGTCCTCGGATAGCCCAGGGAGACAAATTCCTTGGCGTGCATGGATTTCTTGAAGACTTCCTCGGTATAGAACTCGGAGGTGGAGACGATAAGGTCATAATCACTGTGGTCCTCCATCAGGGTCTGGTCGCGGCCTTCAAGGCAGGACGCTCCCTGGAGTTGGAACCCGATCTTCTTGTTCCCGACGCCATGCCAGAGCTGCACCTGGCGGGCCTTGGCAATCAGCTGGTAGAATAGACGGTTTCTATAGCTGATGGAATCGATGACTACCGTGCCTGCCTGGGCGATGAGCTTCTCCTTGTCCGTGGGGAACAGCAGTACGGGGAGGTTGGCGCTGCTCAAGAGCTTG
>JAHJKV010000276.1 GCA_018822065.1 Pseudomonadota bacterium | reverse complement strand
GATGTCGATTCATTAAATCCGAACGTGTGCGGATTGCTCCGGCGGGAGCAATTAATAAATGAAATAGCACCGGGAATGGTGTATGGTTTTTTCAGTGGAAAAAGCCTTGAGGTCAGGGCCGGGACGACCGTGTGGAGCGGACGCCTGAGCCTTTCAAATTGCGGGCCCCCGTTCTGGGGGCCCGCTTACTTTTTCAGGGAGCTCGTCTGGCCTGGAAAAAGGTCCGGAGCAGGTTCGCGCATTCTTCCTGGAGCACGTCGCGCTCCACCCACATCTTATGGTTGCCCCATGGAAGCCTGGACCCGTCCAGGTGGGTGAAGAGGGCACCGGTACGGGGGTCTGGGGTGCCGACGATGACCCCTGCCACACGAGCATGGACCAGAGCACCCACGCACATGGTGCAGGGCTCCAGGGTCACGGCCATGATCGAGCCGGGCAGGCGGTAGTTGCCAAGGGCAGCTGCGGCTTGGCGCAGGCAGAGTATCTCGGCGTGGCCGGTGGGGTCGTTCAGGGTGATCGGCGCGTTGTGGGCTCGGGCCAGTACCTCGCCGGTGGCGGAGATGAGCACGGCGCCCACCGGGGCCTCGTCCGCCTCGGCAGCGAGACGGGCTTGAGCCAGGGCCATGTGCATGAGGTTTTCAAAGGAATAGGGCAGGCTGGCCTCGTCCGGGACCAGGGGGTCCGGTCTGGCCATGGATTATTGTGCCTTGAGGTAGTTTACCCCGCCTTCCACGAGTCGCAGGCCGAGTTCGCCGACATTGCCACGGGTCCAGCTGGGGTGGTTGGTGGGGTGGTTGAATGCCTCGGGGTGGGGCATCATGCCCAGGATGCGGCCCGTGGGGTCCGTGAGACCGGCAATGCCCAGGGGTGAGCCGTTTGGATTGAGCGGGTATTCCATGGTGGGTTGTCCGGTCTCGGGGTCCATGTACTGAACGGCCACCTGGTTGGCGGCCACGATTTCCTGCAGGAACGCCTCGTCGCGGGGGATGATTTTTCCTTCGCCATGACGGATCGGGGCAAAGATGGTATCCATGCCCTTGGTGAAGACGCAGGGGGAATTCTGATTGACCTTCAGGTGGACCCATCGGTCTTCGAATCGACCAGAATCGTTGTAGGAAAGAGAAACCTGACGTTCGAAATATCTGCCACCTACTGCGGGAAGAAGCCCGAGTTTGCACAGGAGCTGAAAGCCGTTGCAGATGCCGAGAATCAGGCCGCCTGCCTCGAAGAACGCTTTGAGCTGGTCCACGATGGGGGCGCCGTCCGCGTCCTTGGCGTGGCGGAACCTGAGGGCGGCAGCCTGGGCCGCGCCCAAGTCGTCGCCATCCAGAAAACCGCCGGGACAGATGAGAAAATTATAATCAGCCATGCGGACCCGGCCAGCGACCAGGTCGGAAAAAAAGACGATATCTGCGTTTTCCGCACCGGATGCTGTTGCAGCATAGGCGGATTCTTGTTCACAGTTGGTACCGTTTCCGGTTATGACAAGCGCATTGACGCGGGCCATGTAAATCTCCTGATCGTATTGACAAGAACGGGCTTCATTGCCACTCTACCGAGAGTCGTTTCGGGCAACATACGTTTGCCGGCTTGCGGCGTCAACAAAACTCCAACCAACCGGAATTGCAGAATGAACATTCAGGACCTCGCCAAAAACACCAAGACCAAGTTCATCTTCATCACGGGCGGCGTGCTCTCTTCCCTTGGGAAAGGGCTGGCAGCTGCCTCCATTGGGGCTCTTTTGCAGCAACGGGGGCTCAAAGCCACTATCCAAAAGCTCGACCCCTATATCAACGTAGATCCTGGTACTATGAACCCCTTCCAGCACGGTGAAGTCTACGTGACCGATGACGGGGCCGAGACCGACCTTGACCTTGGTCACTATGAGCGTTTTCTGCAACATCCCATGAGCCAGAACAACAACTGCACTTCTGGCCGCGTCTATTACGACGTGATCCAGAAGGAGCGGCGGGGCGATTACCTGGGCGGCACCGTACAGGTAATCCCGCACATCACCGACGCCATCAAGGAGGCCGTGCTCAAGATGCCACGGGGCGAGGACGTGGCCCTGATCGAGATCGGCGGCACGGTGGGCGACATCGAGGGGTTGCCTTTCCTGGAGGCGATCCGTCAGCTCAAGAACGACCTGGGCCGTGAAAACGTGCTCTATATTCATCTGACCCTGGTGCCTTACATGGCCGCTGCCGGAGAACTCAAGACCAAGCCG
>JAHJKV010000003.1 GCA_018822065.1 Pseudomonadota bacterium | reverse complement strand
CCCGGCTTCAGGTCGCAGATCGTAGGCTGATGTGCGTCGCGACTTGGGCAGAGGCACCAGCCCGAACCCCAGTTCACGGGCCATGAACTTCAGGGGCTCGTTGTTGCCCGTCACCCGGATGATGTCGAGCAAGGTTTCCACCCCAAGCTTGGCCCGAGAATCAAAGGGATTGATCTCGCGCAGCAGGGTAGAATAGGGCTTGCCGATCCGCACGCAGAGCTCCTTGGCCTCGATGGGGCCGTTGAGCACCATGTCCTGGACAACCTTGGTCACGTTTTTTTCAAGCATGCTTTCCCCCAGTCAGTTAAGATTTCCGTTATAATTACCAGTCTTTTCGTGTTCAGGTCAATAAAAATTAAAAAATGTCCCCAAAGAAACGAATAACGCTCCCGATCATGCATCGAGAGCGTTATTTTAATAGCACATTCAACCCTATAGCCATTCGCGTGCAATCCGGTACTCACCGGCTGCATGCATCAACTTTCAGACTTACATGACAGAGACCTTCTTGATGAGACGCAGGAGCTGGTTGGTGAAACCGGCTTCGTTGTCATACCAGATAATGAGCTTGACCTGATTTTCACCCATGACGTTGGTCAGCAGGCCGTCCACAACACCGCCGAAGGTGGAGCCAGTGTAGTCAACGGATACCAGCGGAACTTCGGTGTAGCCCATGTTTTCGTTGGCCGCAGCCTTCAGGGCCGCGTTGATGTCTTCCTTGGTGGCGGGCTTTTCGAGTTGGCAGACGAGGTCTACCAGCGAAACGTTGGGCGTGGGCACGCGAATGGCCATTCCGTGCAGCTTGCCTGCCAGTTCGGGCAGCACGAGGCCGACGGCCTTGGCCGCACCCGTAGAGGTGGGCACCATGTTCATGGCACAGGCCCTGGCCCTACGGATGTCCTTGTGGGAACCGTCCAGAATGCGCTGGCTCATGGTGTAGGAGTGGATGGTGGTCATGGTGCCGTACTTGATGCCCCACTTGTCGTTGATGACCTTGGTGGCCGGTGCCAGACAGTTGGTGGTGCAGGAAGCATTGGAAATGATCTTCATGTCCGGAGTCAGGACGGATTCGTTCACGCCCATGACCACGGTGGCGTCCGGATCCTTGGCCGGTGCGGAGACGATGACCTTTTTGGCGCCGCAGGCGATCATCTTCTCGCAGGAGGCACGGTCGGTGAACTTGCCGGTGGTTTCGATGACCAGATCGCAGCCCAGGTCACCCCAGATCCACTCGCCAGGCGCGTTGCGGGTGACCTTGACTTGTTTGCCACGAATAGAGAAGCCGTCCGCCGTGGGCTCGACGTCATGGAAGGTCCCATGAACCGAGTCATATTTGAGCAAATGGGCAAGATCTTCATTGGTAGCTCGAGCATTGACTGCCACCAGTTCCACCGAACTCTCCTCGGCCATGAGCCGGGCAAGATATCTTCCAATGCGTCCGAATCCGTTGATTCCGATTTTAACAGCCATGTTCCTAACTCCTTTATGATAATGAAACTGTTGATCTATTTACGAACACCTAGCATAAAACACCGTCTGGAACCTTGTGTAAAACCAGAACCAAAGCGGTCTTAGCAGAAAACATACGCCAAAATTTCAGCAAGTTCCACAAACAAATGTGTATTTTCAAATCAATTACAAAGGAGAAATTCTACATCAAAAAATATTCATAAATAATTGTCAGGCGTTGAGAACCTTTGTGAGCATCTCCAGCGTTACCAGATCATTGAAGTCGAAGTGCAGAGGCGTGAGTGTGATCCACCCTTGGGTCAAGAGTGACCGATCCCGGTCCGGGCTGATCTTGTCGGGCGGAATCTCGCCGTCGAGCCAGTAGTACGGTCTGCCCCGCGGGTCTTCCCGCCGCTCATACCAGTCATGGTAGGCAGCCCTGGTATGCAGACAGAGCTTGAGCCCCAGGGACTGCTTGAATTCGCACTGAGGAAAATTCAGGTTCAGCAGTGTCTTATCCGGAATATCGCCCCAGGGGATGGTCTTCAGGAGCGAAACTGCGTAGGCGGATTGTTCGGAGAGGTCGCGCAGGCCGAAATCGTCCATGGACACGGCCATGGACGGCACCCCCATGAGCACGCCCTCGGTGGCGGCGGAGACCGTGCCGGAGTAAACGATGTCCACTCCGCAATTGGCTCCCTTGTTGATGCCCGAGAGCACCAGATCGGTGGTACCCTCGATGAGCGTGGTCAAGCCAAGCTTGACGCAGTCGGCGGGTGTGCCGGAAACGCCCTGCCCCTCAAAGTTGTCTTCCTGGAAATCGAACACCCGCAGGGGGCCGAGAAAAGTGATGGCATGTCCCACCGCGGATTGCTCCTGGATGGGCGCCACCACCCGAACGTCGTGGCCCGCATCTTTCAGGGCTTTGTACAAGGAACGCAGACCGTGGGCATGGATGCCGTCATCATTGGTCAAAAGTATTTTCACGTGATTCCCCGGTTTGCAGGAAGGATTGAAATTGAGTACATGATATGGCAACAGCTTCTCATCATTGGGTAGCGTAACCACTCATCTAATACAAGACTGAACATGAGCAAAACCGTCTTCGTCAAGGACCTTGAACCTGGCCGCAACCTGGCCGACATATTCCTCGTCTCCTCGGCCCAGAAAGGCGCGGCAAAGAACGGCCCCTACTGGAAGCTGAAACTCCAGGACGCCACTGGTGTGGTGGACGCGGTCATCTGGAGCCCGGCCAGCGAGGCCTATGCCGACATCCCCGTAGGCAGCTTCGCCTCTGTCCAGGCCGCCATCACCAGTTTCAACGACCAGCCCCAGCTCAAAATCGAACGCCTCGCCCTGCTCGACCCCGTGGCCATGGGGCTCAGCATGGGCGACTTCGTGCCCTGCTCCACGGTCCCGCCCAAAGAACTCCTGGAAGAGCTCATCGACATGGTGCGCGAACACATAGAGCACAAACCCCTCAAAAACCTGATCCTGCGCATTCTCGAAAACGAAGAGATCCGTCCCAAGCTCCTGAACGCCACCGGAGCCAAAACCGTGCACCATGCCTACGTGGGAGGCTTGCTCGAACATACCGTTGGCGTGTCCAGATCCTGCATGGCCTTCTGTGACCTTTACCCCACACTCGACCGTCAGATACTCCTGGCCGGAGCCATTCTGCACGACATCGGCAAGGCCTGGGAACTCACGGATGGCGTGGAAAATGACTACACGGACGAGGGACGCCTCCTTGGCCATATCCTCATCGGCCTGGAAAAAATCGAGCCCTTCCTGAGCAAGTCCAAGACCCTGGAGCCGGAACTCATCCTGCATCTGAAGCACCTGATCGTGGGCCACCACGGCGAGCACGAATTCGGCTCCCCGGTCCTGCCCAAGACTCCCGAGGCCTATATCCTGCACCATGCGGATAATGTGGATGCCAAGATGAGCATCATGCACGGCATCTACAAAGACATGGGCGACAAGCCCGACAGTCCCCGATGGTCCGCCTATAACCGCTACCTGCAACGCAACATCTTCCTGCGCACCCCCGCGCCCAGCAAGGCCGAAAAAGCCAAAAACGGACAGCCGGAGAACCAATGTTTGTTACCTTTGAAGGCATAGAGGGCTGCGGCAAGTCCACCCAGATCAAGCTGCTCACCTCCTATCTGGAGGAACTGGGACGGGAGGTTCTGGTTACCCTTGAGCCCGGCGGTAGCCGCATTGGCCGTGAGCTGCGCAAGCTCCTGCTGACCATGGAAAGCCAAGACCTCACCGGCGAATCCGAACTCTTTCTTTACCTGGCCGACCGCGCCCAGCACGTCAGCCAAGTGATCCGCCCAGCTCTGACAGCAGGCAAGGTAGTCCTCTCCGACCGTTTCGCCGATTCCACCGTGGCCTACCAGGGCTACGGTCGCGGCCTG
>JAHJKV010000275.1 GCA_018822065.1 Pseudomonadota bacterium | reverse complement strand
CAGACAAGTTGGGCTTTGACTGGGAAACCTGCGCGGTCATCACTTCCATCGACAAGCAGTCCCCGGACATCAACCAGGGCGTTGACCGTGCCAAGCCAGAAGATCAGGGCGCGGGCGACCAGGGCATGATGTTCGGCTATGCCTGCACCGAGACCGACACGCTCATGCCCACCCCCATCTACATGGCACATAAGCTCTCCCGTCGCCTGACCTACGTGCGCAAGGAAGGAATTCTCGACTTCCTGCGCCCGGACGGCAAAACCCAGGTGGCCGTGGAGTATGTGAACGGCAAGCCTTCGCGCATCGACAACGTGGTCGTCTCCTCCCAGCATGACGAGAACATCGCCCATGCCGACCTGGTGGAAGCCATCAAGAAAGAGGTCATCCTGCACACGCTGCCGGAAAACCTCATCGACGAAAATCTGAAGGTCTACATCAACCCCACAGGCCGGTTCGTCATCGGCGGCCCGGTCGGCGACTGCGGTCTCACCGGTCGCAAGATCATCAACGACACCTACGGCGGCGCGGGAGCCCACGGCGGCGGCGCCTTCTCCGGCAAAGACCCGTCCAAGGTGGACCGCTCCGGTGCCTACATGGCGCGCTACGTTGCCAAGAACGTGGTGGCTGCCGGTCTGGCCGAAGAGTGCCAGGTGCAGATCGCCTACGCCATCGGCGTGGCTGACCCCGTCTCCGTGGTGGTGACCTCCATGGGCACCGGCCAGGTGGACGACGAGGTGTTGACCAAGGCCGTACGCGAAGTATTCGACCTGCGACCCTACTTCATCCTGGAGCGCCTCAACCTGCGCCGCCCCATCTTCCAGAAGTCCACCAACTACGGCCACTTCGGCCGCGAGCTGCCGGAATTCAACTGGGAAAAGACCGACGCGGTGGACGACCTGAAGACCGCCTGCGGCGTGTAGATTCCGCATAATCCAAAACACACCCAAAAAGGGCGGAGGCTTGAAGCTTCCGCCCTTTTCTTGTCTTCACCTTTCCGTCTCTGCCAATCTGCCAGATTATACCGCCCTTTCCTTTTGCACCGAATCTGCTATATTCACTACAAACAAAGAGGAGGTGCTCTATGTCGCAGACTGGAAAAGGAATGAACCCGTATATTGCCGGGGGGTTGGCGGGGGTATTGCTTGTACTTTCGGTGCTCGTTGCCGGAAATTACTTCGGCGCATCCACGTCGTACGTTCGGACAACAGGACTCATCGAACAGATCGTGGCTCCTGAGCATGTGTCTAATACCAGCTACTTCATGAAATATTTCGAAAAAGACGCTGGCATCGACTGGCAGTGGATGTTCGTTCTGGGCATCTTCTTCGGATCTTTTCTCTCCGCCAACTTCAGCGGTTCCTACAAGTGGACCGACACCCCGGACCGGTGGAAGGCAAAGTTCGGCTCTGGCGGCTCCAAGCGGTTCCTCTATGCCTTCTTCGGCGGGGCCATCGCGCTCTTCGGGGTGCGCATGGCTGGCGGCTGCCCCAGCGGGCACGGGCTCTCGGGCATGGCCCAGCTCTCCATCTCCGGCCTGCTTGCCATGGTCGGATTCTTTGCCGGCGGGCTGATCATGGCCCGATTGATTTACGGCAGCAACGGCGGAGGGAAGTAACATGACACTAGCCATCGGACTCTTCACCGGCGTTCTCTTCGGCCTGCTCATGCAACGTGCCCTGGTGCTGCGCTATGACAAGCAACTCGGCGCGCTCCTGCTCAAGGACATGACCATCGTCAAATTCATGCTCTCGGCCATCGTGGTCGCGGCCATCGGCCTCCACCTCTGCCTCGACCTCGGGCTGCTTGAGCTCTCGGTCAAGGGCACCGAGGTCGGAGCCCAGCTCATCGGCGGCGGGCTCTTCGGCATCGGCTGGGCCATGCTCGGCTATTGCCCGGGCACGGCCTGGGGCGCCCTGGGCGAGGGTCGCTACGACGGCCTCTGGGGCATCCTCGGCGGCTGGTTCGGAACAGCCATCTACGCCGAAGTCTACCCTACCCTGCAGACCAGCGTGCTCACCTGGGGTGCCTACGGCAAACTCACTTGGGCCTCCATGCTCGGCATCAACCACTGGATTCCGGTCCTGGTGCTGACAGTCATCAGCATCCTGCTCTTCCGGTTCTTCGAAAAGAAAGGGCTGTAAATCCAATCCACATGATATGACAAAGGCGGGAGCAGATGCTCCCGCCTTTTTTGGCAAAGAGAAAAGGACGGTGGTTGGAGACCGTCCTTTTCCTTGTGCGCCGACGCAGGGGGCTGGGGGGGCTGGGGGTGCGCCGACGCGGGGGTGGCAATGAAATATGTATCAGTTGAACATTGATCTTCCTCGTTCCGGATTACTCTTCGCCGATGTCCACGCACAGCACCCGCGGTTCGCCGGAGCTGTCGTAGAAGACCTGAGAGATGGTCAGACAGCGGTTGCCGCTAGCCAGGGAAATATAGGCCTCGGTGGTGAACTTGGTCAGCCCGGCCCGGATGGGCAGGTAGTATTCCTTGAGGGAATGGTCCGCGCCCATGCGGGCGGGTTCATAGAAAAACCGCTTCTGCTTCCTGAGCTTGCTCGGGTTGCAGATGGTGCTGGAAACCTGGATCCCGTTGGTGTCCATGATGTAGAGACATCCGATGTTTTCCGATATCTCCAGACACTCGGTCAGACGACGGTCGAGCTTGGGCCCGCCGGGCAAGGCGATGCGGTCGCAGAGGTCGCGGATCAACTGGTCGTAGCGTGAAAATTTGCGCTTGCCTGCTGCAAAGCGTTCCATGGAGTGGAGCTTGTAGGCGGCGGCAGCCTGCTGGATGCGCTGATTGGCCCGGTCGAGGGGGCCGCCTTCCTCCGAGCTGGACGTCTCTTTCGACGCTTCATTTTCCGTCACATCCAGGGGGGCTGGACGTCCGAAATGGAATCCCTGGAACACATCCACGCCAATTTCGAGCAGCGTGAGCACCTCTTCGCTTCGCTCCACGCCCTCGGCCAGGACGATGGCCCCGATACGCTGGGCCATCTTCACGATGGCCTTGACCACTTCCAGCTTGTGGAAATGGCGGTCCACGCGCGAGCACAATGAACGGTCGAGCTTTAAGATGTCCGGGGTCAGGAGCGGAATGCGGTCCAGATTGGAGAACCCTGCCCCCACGTCATCCAGGGCGATGACAAACCCGTTTTTGCGGTAGTGGATGACAAAGGCGATGAGCGCATCAAGGTCCCCGGCATTGGACTCGATGATCTCGATGATCACGTTGTTTGGACTGATGCCCGAATCCTTGACCTGGCGCAGCAGGTTCTGGGAGCCGAGGCAGGTGTGGTTGATCACCGAGGCGTCAACGTTGATGGAGAGCAGCATCGACCGGTTCTTGAGATACAGAGGCTTGAACCGCTGAATCGCCAACCGTCGACAGGCACGGTCCAGCTCAAGACGCTGTTCATCGTCGACGGTGACCTCGAAAAGTTTGTCCGGCGGAATCATCTCGCCGGTCTCAGGGTCAATCCCCCGGCTGAGCGCTTCGACTCCGAACACCGCGCCGCGCTTCAGAGAAACCAGCGGCTGATAATGGGTTGAGATCAAATCATTTTCGATGATCTCTTGCAGGTCGAAGGTGAGGGGGGATGCCATGTTCATCTGGTGTTTCTTTATTTGGTGGTGTGTATGTTTAAGGCCGGGGCGGGGAGAGCCCGCCCCGGCCTGTTGTCAATGTATTTTCAGACGATTCACTTTCATCCTGCACCAGAGTCAGGAGGTAATGCCTGCACGCTCTGCTAGCCGAAGATGTTCTCTTCCGCAGTTCTGATGCGCATGGTCTTGACCAATTCCTGCACGAAGATGACACCGTCACCTTCCTTGCCGGTCTGGGCTGCGGCCTGAATGGCGGCAACTGCGCCGTCCATGTCCTCGTCCTTCACGCCCACTTCAACGCGGACCTTCTTGAGCAGGTTCACTTCCATGACCACACCACGGTAGGTCTCGGTGAATCCCTTCTGACGGCCGGAGCCGAGGATGTTGGTGACGGACATGGAATAGAGGCCTTTGGAGTACAGCGCCTGCTTCACGTCGGACAGCGATTCGGGGCGTACATAGGCAGTAATGAGCTTCATGATATTCTCCTTTTTGGATTATCTTATTCGTTAGGCGGTCTGAGTTTACTCGACGGTGAAGATCTGGAAGCCGTTGTAAGCCTCGGAACCGTGCTCGGAGATGTCCAGACCCTTGCGTTCTTCCTCGGCGCTCACGCGGATGCCGAAGATGAGCTTGACCAGGGAGAAGGTGATCAGGCCCATGCCGAATGCCCAGACGAAGAAGGTCGCCACGCCAACGAGCTGCACGCCAAGCTGGGTGAAGCCGCCGCCGTAGAAGAGGCCGCCGTCCAGGTTGAACAGACCGCAGGCGAGGGTGCCCCAGGCACCGCAGACGCCGTGCACGGAAACCGCGCCAACCGGGTCGTCGATCTTGAGGACCTTG
>JAHJKV010000274.1 GCA_018822065.1 Pseudomonadota bacterium | reverse complement strand
TCCCTGCTCATGAGCAGCCTCAAACGTTGCCGAGCCATCGATGACCTAGTCCTGGCGACATCCGCAGAGCCGCCGGATGCCCCGCTGGTCGCCTTTGCCAAACAGATGCAGATCCCATGTATTTGCGGCCCACTCAACGACGTCGCTGCTCGTTTTTTTGATGCCGCCAAACAGTGTCAGGCAGATGCTTTTGTACGTATCTGCGGCGACAGCCCTCTTCTAGACCACAGACTCGTTGATCAAGCTGTAGCCTTGTATCGAAAGACATCCCCCAGTCTGGTGACGAACGTATTGCCTAGAAGCTTTCCCAGGGGTTGCTCCGTCGAGGTCTTGAACACCAGCAAATTTGCCACCGTCAGGGAACACATGTCATCTGAAGACCATAGAGAACACATTACCTCATATTATTACGACCATCCCCAATCGTTTCACATCGAGCAGTTTTCCGCAGAGAACTTTTGGGGAGACTTTCAAATGAGCGTGGATACTGCCGAGGACTTCCTCCGGGTTGAACGACTCCTCGAACGTCTCGACCGCCCTCATTGGGAGTACGGCTGGCTGGACCTGGCCACGCGGATGCGTGAGATGGACCAAGAGGCCGGATGTTAAAAGCAGCTGTCATCGGACTTGGCGTTGGCGAGAAGCATGCCGAAGCGTATCATGCTCACCAGAAATGCTCGGTCGCCGCACTCTGCGACCTTGATGCAACCAGACTACGGGAGGTCGGCGAACGATTTCCCGACGCCCGACTGACCAACAATCCGAACGACGTTATTGCCGATCCTGACATTGATGTCGTCTCCATCGCCTCTTACGACGACAATCACCACGATCAAATCGTCGCCTCTTTGAACCATGGCAAACATCTATTTGTCGAGAAACCCGTCTGTCTGACGGAAAACGAACTCAGTTCCATCCGCCGAACCCTTAAGCGCAATCCCGGCTTGAGGCTTTCCGCCAATCTCAACCTGCGTACCTGCCCACGATTTGCTCGTCTTCGGGAAATGATCGCCGCAGGCGACATGGGCGACATCTTCCTCATGGAAGCCGATTACCTATGGGGGCGTAGCCACAAGCTGACGAACGGCTGGCGAGCAAAGATGGACTATTACTCAATCATTCACGGTGCCGCAGTTCACATGATCGACCTGGTGCTGTGGTCCACGGGCAAGCGGCCAACCACGGTACAGGCTCTGGGCAACCGGATCGCAACTGCAGGGAGTCAACTTCGGTTCAATGATTTCGCAATCACGCTTCTCGGTTTCGACGACGGTTCAACGGCCAAGGTGACGGGCATGGGAGGATGCGTGCACCCCCATTTCCACCGTGTGGTGACATATGGAACCAAAAAAACATTCGCCCACGATCACAACGGAGCCAGACTGTATATCACTTGCGACCCGGCCACGCCGCCGGAAACCATCGAGGATGAATATCCCGGAGTGGCCTTCAAACAAAATCTTGTCCACACATTTATTGATGCCGTGCGCAACCCGGGCTGCGAACCTATCGTACCTGAACAAGACGTTTTCGAAACCATGTCCGTCTGCCTTGCAGCCGAAAAGGCAATGATATCCCGAGAAACTATAACCATCGAATATTTTTAGGATCTAATCATGAGAACCATTCCCTTTGGAAAACCTCTAATAGGCGTGGAGGAGCAACGGGCCGTGCTCGAAGTCTTGCAAGGCCCCATTCTGGTGCACGGTCCACGGGCGAAGCAATTTGAAGCAGATTTCAGGGCCTTTACTAGTGCTCCCCAAGCCCTTGCAGTGGCTTCCTGCACGGCAGGCCTGCATCTCGCATGGTTCGACATGGGACTGGTGCAGGGCGATGAGGTTATTGTTCCCGCGCAGACCCATTCCGCAACAGCGCACGCAGTGGAATTCACCGGAGCGACCCCTGTTTTTGTCGACTGCGATCCGCGCACTGGAAACATCGACCCCGAAGCCGTCCCGGAAGCACTGACCAGTCGAACGCGAGGCATCTGCGTGGTTCACTACCTCGGACTGCCTGCGGACATGGAAAAGCTCAATGCCATCGCCGAAAAAAACGACCTCTTTTTGTTGGAAGACTGCGCACTGTCTATAGGCGCAACCTATAAGGGAGTGCACACCGGCTTGCTGGGCGATGCCGGGGCATTTTCATTTTATCCGGTCAAACATATGACCACCGCGGAAGGCGGCATGTTCATCACCAAGCATGCTGAACTTGGAGCACGGATCGATAAAAAAAGAGCCTTCGGCGTGGACCGGGTGGTGGGCGAAAGAATCGTCCCTGGCGTATACGACGTCAACATGCTCGGGTATAATTACCGGATGAATGAGATCGAGGCCGCCCTTGGGGTCGAGCAACTCGCGAAGATACCTTTCTTTCTAGAGCGGCGAAGGAACAATTTCGTAGCGCTGTCGAGCGCCTTGGAAGAACTGGAAGAAATCCGTGTCCTTGAGACTGGGGATCAAGACAACAAGAAAAGCAGCCACTATTGTTTGTCCGTGATTCTGGCCCCTCCTCTCCGCGATAAGCGGTTCGACATCGTGGCTGGGCTCAAAGAAAAAGGCGTTGGCACCAGTGTGTATTACCCCCGTCCGGTTCCGCACATGACGTATTACAAAGAAAAGTACGGCCACGGCTCTGACTCGTTTGCCAATGCTGCCCAGATTAGCTATTGCTCCATTGCGCTTCCGGTTGGGCCTCATCTCACGTCAGAAGATATGGAATACATACAACAATCACTCAAGCAAACACTTTATGAGGTAATGTCATGATCCCGATCAATGGAAGAAAAATTGTACTGATCGGCGG
>JAHJKV010000273.1 GCA_018822065.1 Pseudomonadota bacterium | reverse complement strand
CCTGAAGATCAGCTGCAAAACAAGGCGAGCCGGTACTATTTCATCGAGTCCACGAAACTTGACGATGGCCAGATATTTGTCTCCCCCCTCGACTTGAACGTAGAACACGGCAAGGTTGAGCTGCCGCCCAAACCCATGATCCGCTTTTCCACCCCCATTCTCGGAAACATGGGCGAACGGCTGGGGTATGTCATCGTCAACTATGCCGGCAACTCCATGCTGAAGACCCTTGCGACCGTCCCCACGGCCCCGGGCAGCCAGTTCATGCTCCTGAATAGCGACGGCTATTGGCTCAAGGGCCCGTCCCACTACCAGGAATGGGCCTTCATGTTCGACGTCAAAAAAGATATCTCCTTTGCAAACCAATACCCCGAAGCCTGGCGATTTATCACCGGCAAATGGGAAACGCAGTTCAACACCAGCCTCGGCACCTTTGTCTCCAACACCGTGTGCATCACCGACATCGTGGACCAATACACACATCCCCGAACCGGCCAGGGTGCCACTTGCTGGAAACTGGTGTCCCACACGCCCCAAAGCGTGCTCAACGACGCTTCGGCCGAACTGAGGAACCAGATACTGGCCGTGGTTGGCCTCTTACTCCTCCTTTTCGCCCTAGGCTCCCTGCTCCTGGCCCACCTGCGCACGCGCAGCCGGAGTGCCGAAACCCTTGTCCTGAAGCAGATCGAGTCCAACGCCCGCTTCGTACCCCGCGAGTTTCTCGGACTGCTCAACAAAACGACCTTCACCGATGTGGACATCACCGACCACGTGCAACGCCCCATGACCACCTTGTTCACGGACATCCGTTCGTATTCTTCCATCTCGGAATCCATGAGCCCGCAACAGGTGCTCGCATTCCTCAATGCCTATTATCAGGTCCTCGACCCCATCATCTCCCGCCACGGAGGCTTCATCGACGCCTTCATCGGCGATGCGGTGATGGCCCTGTTTCCTTCCGGCCCCGAAGGGGCGGTCCATGCCGCCGTTGACATCCGAATCGCCCTGCGCACCTTCCGCTACAAATCCGGCTCGAGCGAGGTCGTGGGCATTGCCACCGGCTTCGGACTGCACACGGGCGAGGTCACCCTTGGCACCGTTGGAACGGACAGACGCATGCAAACCACGGCCATCGGCGATTCGGTCAACCTTGCCGCCCGCATCGAATCCTCCACCAAACTGTTTGGCGTGAACATTATCATCTCAAGCGGCCTGTTCGACCAACTGCCGAATACCACGCGGTTCAAGCTCAGAAGCATCGACATGGTCCGCGTCAAAGGAAAACAGGAAGTGGTGGAACTCTTCGAAGTCTTCGACTCAGACCCACCGGAGATTCTTGAAAAGAAGCTGCAGAGCCTGGGGCTTTTTGACGAGGCCATGCTCCACTATCGGGAAGGAGACTTCCAACTCGCCATAGAGAAACTCACCCTCTGCCAGGAAATCTGCCCGGAAGACACCCTGCCCCCCATCTACCTGAAGCGCTCCAATACCATGCTGCGCATGCCCCCAGGGGACGGGTGGACAGGTGTCAGCACCATATAACTGACAAAAAAACAAGGACGCATCGGAGGATCGCAACATGAGTTTTCTAGAATGGAATGACGACCATAAGGTTGGCGTAAAAGAAGTTGATGAACAACACCAAAAGCTGTTCGACATGCTCAACGACCTGCACCAGGCTGCAGTCAACGGCTCTGAACAGTCAGTCCTGGCTGCCATCCTCGACGAGATGATCGACTACACGGTCTACCACTTCAAGACCGAGGAAGATTTGTACATCAAGTACAATTTCCCCGGTTACGAGAACCACAAAAAGGTGCATGACGCCCTCACCGGCCAAGCCGTTGAATTGCAGCAGCAGTTCCGCGACGGCAGCGCCACCATCTCCTTCGACCTTCTCGATTTCCTCCACGGCTGGCTGGTGGACCACACCACGGGGCTTGACAAAGAAATGGGACCGTTCTTGAATGAAAAAGGCGTGTATTAACCTTCCCCAGGAGTCAGGCCCCCATGGCCTTTATTGAATTCGGCCCAGAGAACGTGGTGGGCGTAGCCATCATTGACGAACAGCACCACAAGCTTTTCGACATGCTCAACACCCTGCACCAGGCCACGGTGACGGGCGAAGAGCAGTCTGCACTGGTGTCGATTTTCGACGACCTCATCGAATATACAGTGTATCATTTCAGGACCGAAGAAGAGTTCTACGTCAAACATGAGTACCCCTCCTACGAGGCACACAAAGCCGAGCATGACAAACTCGCCGGGCAAGCTGTGGAGTTGCTGCAGCAGTTCCAGAGCGGCAGCGCAACCATCTCCTTCGACCTGCTCGATTTCCTACACGGCTGGCTGCTCACTCATACCATGGGGCTCGACAAAGAGGTCGGGCCATTCTTGAACGACCGCGGCGTATTCTAGGCAGATACCGCACCCCTTTCACAGCACAAAAGGCCCCCGGAGAACTCCGGGGGCCTTTTGTGCGGCAATAACTACCCCCCCCAGGCGACAAAGGCCTGACGCCATCCGGCAGTTTATGCTTGGACAACAGTGGGTTCGTGCTGTTTCTAGACTTTATTTAGACATATAACAGCTCATAATTATTAATAAAACTTCATTTGGCACGCATGGTGCTTCTCGTATCGCAAAAGGAACTTTATCTCGTTGTAACAAGGAGGTTTTCCATGTCCCTGATTATCAATCACAACCTGATGGCAATGAATGCCGCCAGGAACCTGACCAACCACTACGGCAAGCTGGCAACGTCCACCCGCCGTCTGTCCTCAGGTCTCCGGGTCGAAAACGCAGCCGACGACGCCGCTGGCCTCGCCATTCGCGAGCTGATGCGTGCGGACATCGCGTCCCTGTACCAGGGCGTGCGCAACGCCAACGACGGCATTTCCATGCTGCAGACCGCGGACGGCGCTCTGCAAGTCATCGATGAAAAGCTCATCCGCATGAAGGAACTTGCCACCCAGGCGGCCACCGGTACCTACAACTCCGACCAGCGTATGCTGATCGAGTCCGAGTACCAGGCCATGGCTTCGGAAATCACCCGTATTGCCAACGCCACCGACTTCAACGGCATCCACATGCTGAACGGCTCCCTGGCCGGCACCCTGCCCGATGGCTCAAGCGTGCCCCATAACGGCTCCGGCTTGGTCTCCTCCGGCCCGGTCAAGATCCACTTCGGAACGGGCAACGACTCCGCGGAGGACTACTACTATGTGGCCGTCGACAACGCCACGATCTCCTCTCTGGGCCTGTGGAACTCACACATTTCGACCCAGCAGGCTGCACAGCAGGCCCTGTCTGCGATCCAGAACGCGATCATCTCCAAGGACAAGATCCGCGCCAATCTCGGTTCCATGCAGAACCGCCTGGAAAACACCATCACCAACCTCTCCATCCAGGCTGAAAACATGCAGGCTTCCGAGTCCCGCATCTCCGACGTGGACGTCGCCCAGGAAATGACCGAATTCGTTCGCCAGCAGATCCTCAGCCAGGCTGCCGTCGCCATGCTCGCACAGGCCAACTCTCTGCCTAGAATGGCCATGCAGCTCATCAGCGGATAACACCGCTCAACTCGTCAAGTTCCTTACAAAAACAAAAGGGTCGGCAGGATTGCCGACCCTTTTTTATGCTGGAGAGTTCCCTGTTATGTCTTCAGTTCCTTGAGAGCCTTTCGAGTCGCACTCTGTTCCGCCTTTTTCATGCTGGCTCCCTCGGCGACAAATATCCTCTGGTCCGGCAGGGTCAGGGTGACCTCAAACACCTTCTCATGCTCCGGGCCGCTTGAACCGGACAATACATAGGTGGGACGGTCCTTGAGCAATTGCTGGGTCACCTCCTGCAATCGGCTCTTGTAATCCTTGGCCCCCGGCCCCTCGGCGGACTCGGGCCACCGGTCCGCAAAGGCCTCAAGGATCACCTTCCGGGCAACCTCAAAGCCGCCGTCCAGAAACACAGCCCCAAAGACTGCCTCCATGGCGTCGGCCAAGAGCGAGTCGCGCTCTCGCCCCCCCTGTGCCTCCTCCCCCCGACCGAGTCGGATGAAACGGTCGAGTCCGATATCCCGGGCCAATCCGGCCAGACTCTTTTCCTTGACCAACGTGCTGCGCACGCGCGTAAGTTGTCCTTCGCGCACTTCCGGATAGCGCAGGTACGCTTCGGCGGAAATAACCAACTCGAGCACCGCATCCCCCAGAAACTCAAGCCGCTCATTGTCTTCACCCACCAATTCCTGTTCATTGGCATAGGAAGTATGGGTCAAAGCACACCGCAGAAACTTGACTTGGGAAAATACATGGTTGATACACAACTGAGCACTCTTCAACTGTTCATCCATCGACAACTCCGGAATGATCCAAATGCACCTTGCGGACAACATTGAAGCCCTCCTCAACCCGACCTCCGTGGCCGTGGTGGGGGCTTCGCGTACCCAAGGCAAGACCGGATACGCTGTCCTTAAAGGCTTGATCGACTCAGGATACAAGGGGGAAATCCTTCCCGTCAATCCCGCAGGTGGAAAAGTACTCGACCTGCCCCTTGTCACAGACGTTAGCGAACTGCCCGACGGCCTGGATCTGGCCCTCATTTGTCTGCCCCGCGCAAAAGTGCTCGCCACCATGACCACCCTGGCTGAAAAAGGGTTGCGAGCCGCTGTGGTCATGGCTTCTGGCTTCAAGGAAACCGGACGTGAGGGCTATTATATCGAAGAAGAGCTGGCACGCCTGGTCCGCAAATACAACATCGCCCTGCTCGGCCCCAACTCCCTAGGGCTGATGAACACGGCCATCAACCTGAACGCCACCACCACTCCGGACATGCCTCAAACCGGCAACGTGGCCTTCTTCTCGCAATCCGGTGCCCTTTGCTTCGCGGCCATGGACTGGGCCCTCGGCACCGATTTTGGTTTTTCCACCTTCGTTCATCTCGGCAACAAAGCTGTCATCAACGAATCCCATATGCTGGCGGCCCTGGCAGACGATCCTGCCACCAAGGTCATCATGGCCCACATCGAGAGCGTGGGGGCGGCCAGGAATTCATGCGTGAGGCAGAGAAGGTCACGGCAAAGAAGCCGGTGATAATGCTCAAGGCGGGCACGACCCCTGCCGGAGCCCGGGCCGTCTCCGACCACACCGGCTCCCTGGCGGGCTCGCGTGACGCCTATGAGGCAGCCTTCACCCAATCCGGCATCATCCAGGTGGACGAAGTCCGCACCCTTTTCCGGCTCGCCCAGGCCTTTTCCACCCAGCCCCTGCCCCTGGGGCCGAACCTGGCCGTCATCACCAACTCCGGCGGCCCCGGCATCCTCGCCGCCGATGCCTGCGAGAACTCGCAGCTGAACCTGGTGCGCCCCTCTCCGGCCACCCTGGATGCCCTGCGAGACGCTCTGCCGCCGTATGCCTCCCTCTACAACCCCATCGACATCATCGGTGACGCCAGCGCCGAGCGCTACCGCGTCACCCTCGAAGCTGTCGCAGCAGACGAGCGAGTGCACTGCATCATGGTCCTGCTTTCCCCAACAGCCTCGGTGGAAATCGAAGCCACGGCCCAGGCCGTCATCGACATCCACCGCAGGACAGAAAAGCCCATGTTCGTCTGCTTCATGGGTGCCGAGCGCATCCGCCTAGCCCAGGAGCTGTTCCGCGAGGCCGGCATCCCTTGCTACGGTTTTCCGGAACAGGCGGTGCAAGCCCTGGAAGCCATGTACAACTATTACCAATGGCAAAATCGCGCCTTCCCCGTCGACGTCTGTTTCCGGCGCGACAAGGGTCGGGCCGAGCGGGTCATCAATGCCGCCAGAAAACTCGGTCTCACCGAACTCATGGACTTGAAAGCCATGGACCTGGGTGCGGCCTATGAGCTGCCCTACCCCGAGACCGTCCTGGCCCGCACCTCAGAACGGGCCGTGAGGGCAGCCTAGAAAATGGGTTTCCCCGTGGCCCTCAAAGTGGCCTCCCCACATATTCCCTACAAGACCGATGTGGATGGCGTGGCCCTCAATCTTTCCGGCCCCAACGAGGTTCGCCAGGCCTTCGGCGACATCACGGCCCGCGCAGCCCGCCGCCGAAACGGCTCCTTCATCACCGGTTGCATGGTCCAGTCCATGGCCCCCAGGAATGCACGTGACGTGATGGTCGAATTCCGACGCGACGCCCAATTTGGGCCGCTCATCCGCTTCGGACTTGGCGGAGTCCACACCGAAGTCCTGAACGACTGGTCCAAGCGACTGGCCCCCCTGACCTTGAACGATGCCCAGAACATGGTTCGGGAAATAACGGCCTATCCCCTGCTGCGCGGAGTGCGCGGCGAGGAATCGGTAGACATCAGCGCCATAGAAGACGTACTCTTGACCGTGTCTCAGATGGCCATGGACTTTCCCGAGATCGAAGACGCCACGATCGGACCCATTATGGTGAATCATGATGGAGCCTTGGTTGTAGACATGCGGGTGACACTGTCCCCGAAGACTAAACCCGTACTGACCAACCGTGCGCCTCACGGCAGACTCACGACGTGCGGCCACAATAAAAGAACTCAGTTGAGGAGGACGTGACAATGCCAGGTCTGTATATCGGAGCAACTTCAGGATACTCCGGCAAGAACATGGTCGTCATCGGCCTGGGGCTCAAGCTCAAGGAAGCCGGCCTGAATGTCGGCTATATGAAACCCGTCGGCGCGCTGCCGCTGGAAAAAGACGGCAAACTCGGCGACGAGGATGCATTTTTTGTTCAGAGCGTCCTCGGCCTCGAGAGCGATGCTGAAGATGTCACCCCCGTGGTGGTCACCCACGACTTCAAGGTCGCGGCTTTTTCCAAGGCCTGCGACGGGCACCTGCCGCGGATTGTGGAAAGCTACAAAAAGCTGGAGGCCGGGCGCGACCTCATGCTCCTGGCCGGGTCTGGATCAATGTATTCGGGCAAATACTGCGGCGTGGACGGTATCACCGTTGTCCGGGAACTCGGCGTCAAAGCCGTGGTCATCGACCGCTTCCAGAAGGACCTGAAATACGACTACCTGGTGGTAATGAAAGAGGCTCTGGGCGACCAGTTGGCAGGCGTCATTCTTAATGACATCCCGCCCGCCTTCATGGAGGAGGTCCAAAGCCAGATCGCCCCATTCCTGGAGAGCCGAGGCGTCAAGGTCGTGGGCATCATCCCCTCGGACACCACCATGGGTACCATCACCGTCACCGACCTGGCGGACCGCCTTGGTGGCAAGATCGTTTCGGCCCATGCCAATGCCGACCGAATCGTGGAACGTTTTCTCATCGGCACCATGCAGGTGGAAAACTTCATGACCCACTTCCGCAAACACAAGAATTCGGCAGTCATCGTGGGCGGCGACCGCAGCGATGTCCAGTTGGTAGCCCTGGAAGGCGACTGCCCCTGCCTGATCCTCACGGGCAACCTCTATCCCAACGACATCATCCTCACCCGTAGCGAGGTCCTCAAGACCCCAATCATCATCGCCCGGGAGGACACCTTTACCGTGGCCAAAAAAATGGAAGCCACCCTGAGCCGCCACAAGCTGCGTGAGACCATCAAGATCGAACAGGGAGCCAAGCTCATCGCCCAGCATCTGGATGTAGAATATCTCAAGGGCGAACTGGGACTGTAACGCCCCGAACCCCGAAGCCTGTGCCTCGTTCTCTCCAGGCTTCGTATGCAACTCGGCATTCCATGTGACGTGTACCGCCAACGTGAAAGGATGCCTACCTTCAAGGCAGGACCGGAGGACACTCGAACTGGACGACTCTGGAAGTCGCCCGAACCAAACGACGAAGTCATTCCGAAAGGAACCGCCATGTTTCGAACTCTTTCGATCACCCGCTTGTTCTTCTGGTCCATGATCACCCTGGCCCTCGTCCTGCTCGTCTCCATCACGCTGGCCTGGACCATTTCGGAGTACCAAGAGTCCCAGGTGGAAATCGAGAAGGAAAGCTCCAACTACGTCGAACACCAGAAGATACGCATGCGTACCTTTGTAGATCATGCCTTCACCGCCATCGAATTCGCCAACGCTCAAGCCAAAACCCGATTGAGGGCGTCCCTGCAGGCTCGCACCCAAAGCGCTGTGGCCCAGGCGCAACACCTCTTTGAAACCTACAAGGACTCCCTGCCCGTGGCGGACCTCAAGAAGATGATCATCGAGTCTCTTCGGTCGCTACGTTTTAACAAAGGCCGAGGCTACTACTTCATCACGGCCTTGGACGGCACGGAAATGCTCTTCGCGGACATGCCTGAACTGGAGGGAAAAAATATTCTCTCCATGCAAAGCAGCCATGGGAAATACGTGATTCAGGATATGATCTCCCTGGTCCGCAAACAAGGACAGGGATTCTACGAATACAACTGGACCAAACCCGGCGCAGAGGGCAACGACCACCAGAAAACCTCGTTCGTACAGCATTTCGCACCCTATGACTGGTACATCGGCACCGGCGAATACATGGAAGATGTGCAGGCAGATTCCCAGAAGGAAATACTCGAGCATCTGGTCCAGATTCGCTTCGACCAGGACGGCTATCTCTTCGGAAGCATCCGTGGCGGCGACCCGCTGTTTACCAATGGCAAGGTCACCCTGAACGGTAGCAACATCATGGGGCTCACCGACCCCAATGGCGTGAAAATCATTGAAGAGCAGCACAAGGTCGCCTTTGCCAACCAGGAGGGCGGTTTCGTGAAGTATGCCTGGAGGAAACTCAAGGGGGAGGAACCCACCCCAAAGATCGTCTTTGTCCGAGCCTTCCCCGAGTGGGACTGGGTCATCGGCTCGGGAGTGTACCTCGACGACATCCAGGCCGGCCTGCAACAGCGCCAAAAAGAACTCCAAATGGCCCTCATAGACCGGCTCATCCAGGTCTCAATTCTTTTCCTCATCTGCTTCGGCATCATTGCAGTCATTTCCCTCAAATTGTCACGGCATCTGGGCTCCCAAATCGACCTCATGACTAGGTTTTTCGCCCGCAGCCGCACCAGCAACCAAGCCCTCGACACGAACTCCCTGACCTTCCCCGAACTGCGCGTCATGGCCGATTCCGCCAACGTCATGCTCGAGAACCGGGCCGAGGCCCAGGCGGCGAGAGAGGAGCTCATTCTGGAACTCGAAGCAAAGAATGAGGAGCTGGAACGCTTCACCTACACAGCGTCCCACGACCTCAAAAGCCCCATCATTACCATCAAAGGATTTATCGGCGCCCTGCGCCAGGATATCGAATCCGGGCAGAGCGAAGCCATTATGCTCGACCTGGAACGAATAGATAACGCCGCAGGCCGCATGAGCCACCTGCTGGACGAACTCCTAAAGCTCTCCAGAGTGGGCCGCATGGACAACCCCCTCCAGGATGTGCCCCTCGGGGACCTTGTGGCTGAAATGCTTGAACAACTCCAAGGCCCCCTGACCGAAAGCAATGCGGTCATCACGGTTGCCGACAACCTGCCCACCGTGCGCTGCGACCGGATACGAATATTCGAGGTGTTCCAGAACCTGACAGAAAACGCCCTGAAGTTCGTGACGCCTGGAACCAGGCCAGAGGTGGAAATAGGCATGCGCTCCACAGGGGGCGAACAGGTATTCTATGTGCGCGACAACGGCATCGGCATAGAAAAGCAGTACCATTCCAAAATATTTGGACTCTTTGAACAACTCGACCCGAACCCGGAGGGCACCGGCATCGGCTTGGCCCTGGTGCAAAGAATCGTGGCAAACCACAATGGCCGCTTGTGGGTGGAATCCGACGGTGCCAGCACCGGCACAACCTTCTGTTTCACCCTTGCCCCGCCTCCCGCCAGCTAGGTTTCGGGCTACCCTTCCGACGCTCTCTCATCCAGAAACCAGACCGTTCGTTCATTGCGAATCCAGGAGGCGGGATACACCGCATCGTTGTCGTCGAGCACAGCCCGGACGACCTCATGTTTCTCCCGACCAGTGACCAGGAACATGGCGGCCTTGGCCCGGTTGAGCAGAGGCAGGGTCAGAGTGATCCTGTCCACCGGAGGATGCACCCCGCTCATGCCCCCGGAAACGATCACGGGAACGGCACTGTCCGTTGCCGCCTCCAGGGCGGGATGTCCTGGGAATAGTGAAGCGACATGACCGTCCGTACCCATGCCCAGCATCACCAGATCGAAGACGGGCGCGCTGGCACCAAAATATTTTCTCAAGGTTTCCCGATAGTGGGCTGCCCCCTCATAAGGACCTGCCTCTGCCGGAATGCGATGGATATTACGAACGGCAATGGGGACCTTGGTGAGCAATCGCTGCGCCACGGAGGTAAAATTGGCGTCTGCATGATCCATGGGAACACAGCGCTCGTCCACCCAGAAGAGCTGCAACGCCTTCCAGGGCATGGCCGCGGCAAAACTCCCCTGAGACAATATTTCAAAAAACCGATCCGGGGTGCTGCCCCCGGAAATCGCCAGGGAAAATCCACCCGTGGCGCGTTTTGCAACGTGATAACACAGCCAAGCCGCAGCAGCGAGGCAGGTTTCCTCGTGATCGGAAAGGATATTTACTTCACGCATGATTCGTCCTTGTCTTGATATCTTGGTCCACGACCGACGGTGTCTGTTTCTCGTCAAGAGGACCCGACGCTGGGTGATCAATCCCTCCCCTCGGATGAGCCAAGTTCCAGAAGCGGGTCACATCCCCAGGCACTGATCGCCCACTTCTCCGGCTTCCGGTCCAATGCTACTTCATGAACCCCCGACCAATGGAAAACGCCTTGCCGAGGTAGGGTCCTGATTTGAAATAGGATTTGGCACCTGTTCCGTAGAGCACGGGCAGCACCCGGTCCATGACCGGCACGCCGTCGACCAGGACCGCCTCATCGGCCCGCACGTCCTTGATCTCTCCAATGAACTGCGTATGCAAACCGATCTCAATGGTATGCAGCAATGCGCACTCAAGGACCAGCGGAAATTCTTCAATGGAGGGAGCATCAACTGAGCCAGCCTTCACCGCAGTGAGCCCCGTTGCCGCAAATTTGTCCACATTGCGCCCGGAAACCATGCCAAAATAATCAACCTGGGCGACGTGCGCCTCGGAAGGGATATTGACCGTGAACGCCTGCCTCTCCAGAATGCATTCATAGGTGTAGGTTGCCTGGCGCAAAGATACGGTAATACATGGAGGCTTAGAACAACACACACCGCCCCAGGCAATGGTCATGGCATTGGCCTTGCCTTCCCCGTCATAGCTTCCCACGACCCAGGCGGGTGTAGGCAAAACGAATATCTCTGCGCCCAATGATTTTTTCATCTCACTCCCCTTGATTTTTCAGCCCGGCACACCAGACAGGTTCTGGATTGCATCGTCGAAAATACCACGTGGGCCCATGGTACCAAAACCACCCTCTGATCGACAAGCAGACAACGTCCCCTTGAAAACTGATTTACTTTGCCAGTCGTCGTGGATACTATGGTCTCCACTGCGATATACTTCCATTCCAGGCCCATAGCAACGATTCAGATACCAAGGAGATCATCATGCCCGCCTGCGGCCAAAAACAACTTGGGGCAAAGCGCTACTATTGCACGGTTGAACTGACTCTGATGGTCATCGGCGGAAAATGGAAGCCGATCATTCTCCACCATTTGGGAATAAACGACGGTCCACTCAGGTTTTCAGAACTGCGTCGCATCATGCCCAACATCACTCAGAAAATGCTTACCCAACAACTGCGCGAACTGGAAGCGGACGGCGTTGTGCACCGGAAAGTTTTTGCCCAGGTCCCGCCGCGGGTGGAATATTCGCTGACGGAACTCGGGAAAAGCGTCCTGCCCATCTTGCAGCAGATGAGCCACTGGGGGCAAATGTTCGAGCATACCGCCGCCGCACAGAAAGAGGACACGGCAGCCTGAAATCCACCTCCTATCAGCCCAAAATCCTGAAAGCGCTGATTTCCCTCATCTGAGTTGTCATTCCCCCGTGATCAGGCTATGAACGACCATTCTTTTCAGTGCTGCTCATGCAGGGGGGACTCGCTTCATATGCTCGTATCCTGGATTCGGGAACACCCGTTCTTTCTCCCTTTCTTTTGCATTCTCCTCGCCTGTCTCTTTCTCCTGAGCCAGTTCAACAATCTGCTGTTCACATCCATGACCGAGGTGTTCACCGTCGCTGTGGCCAGTGTCATCTTCATCATGGCCTGGAACGCACGCTGGAGGACCGGCGACCACTTCCTTTTGGTTCTGGGCACAGGCTTTCTCTGCTTCGCCTATTTCGATTTTCTGCATTATCTGGCCAATGAGGACATGAGGGTTTTTCAGGACCAGACCATAAACCTGTCATATTCGCTCGAAATTGCTGGTCACTACGCCCTGATGACCACCTTCCTCACTGCCCCCCTGTTCTTCTCTCGCCGGGTCAAGCCCTGGATACTGATCCTCAACGTCATGGGCGTCACCGGTCTGGTCACATCGCTCATCTTCCTCAACCTCTTCCCGGTCTGTTTCAGCGCTGACCAGGGAACAACGCTCTTCGCCAGGCTGTCCGAGTTCGCGATCTGCCTGGGTCTCACTGCCGCCATTGTTCTGCTCCACAGAAACCGCGAACAGCTTGACCCGTCCATCCGGATGCTCATCCAGACTTCCATCGGCCTGATAATTCTCCAGGAACTGATCACCGGTATCAGTGCCGCCCCCTCGGGACCCACCGCCGTTATCAGCTCCTTCTTCAAGATCATGAGCATCTACCTCCTGTACAAGGCCGTGCTGGAAACCGGGTTGCGCGAACCGCAACGCGTGTTGTTCATGGAGCTTGAGCGAGGCCGGCGGCTGCTGATGGAAGCGGAAAAACGGTTTCGGACCATCACCGACGGTGCCCCCATCGGCATCTTCCGCTCCAACCCGGAGGGCCGGTATGAATATTCCAACCCGCGCCTGGCCCAGATTTACGGCTATGATTCCCCCAGCGACCTGATGAACTCGGTCACCAACATCGGCCAGGATATCTACGTGGACCTGGACCGCTGGCGCAACATGCGCAAACAACTGGAAGACGTCGACATCCTGTACGACATCGAGGCTCTCATCAGGCGCAAGGATGGCAGCACGCTGTGGACCAGCCGCGATATCCGCGTCCACCGCGACATCAAGGGCCGGATGCTCTACTACGACGGCTTTGTGAGTGACATCAGCGACCAGAAAAAACTCGAAACCCTGCGCGAAGACGTGGATCGGATATTGCGTCACGACCTCAAGGCCCCGCTCATTTCCTTTTCCAGCGGCCTGGGGATGGTGCGAGCCACCTGTCGTCCTGACCACCGCGGAGAACTCCTGATACGCGAGATGGAACAATCGGCCATGCAAATGCTTGGACTCATCGATCTGTCAATGGGTCTGCACAAGATGGAATCAGGCGACTACGACCTTGAAACTGGGCCAGTGAACCTGATTGAAATGCTCCGCACGGTCTTCAGTGCCCACCACTCCCTGATCCGGGGGAAAAATCTCAACTTCGAGATCATCCTGAATGGCGTCCTGGATACTGGCGAACATCCCTGCCTGATCGACTCCGAGGCGATCCTCTGTCACGCCCTGCTCTCCAATCTGATCCGAAACGCCATGGAAGCATCGCCCGAAAACGAAACCGTGACCGCTGTCCTCCAGTCCGGCGAACACCCGACCCTGACCGTGACCAATCGAGGCGAAGTGCCCCTGGCGATTCGTGATCGGTTCTTCGAAAAGTACACCACCCACGGCAAGCCTCAGGGGACGGGACTCGGTACCTATTCCGCCAGGCTCATCGCCGAAACTCACGGCTGGTCCATCGCCATGCATTCCGACAAGGGAACAACCTCGGTTCGGGTCGAATTCACCTCGGCGGTCTGATTCCCTCCGTCCTCAGCAGTCCACCTGACTCACGGCCAGTCCACCCCGGCTGGTTTCCTTGTAGCGGGCATCCATGTCCCGTCCAGTCTCGGCCATGGCCTGGATGGCCCGGTCCAGATCGACGACATGCTGGCCCGGAATTTCCGCATCCGCGATCAGAAAGGCATTGTATGCCTTGACCGCCCCCATGGCGTTCCGCTCGATGCAGGGGATCTG
>JAHJKV010000272.1 GCA_018822065.1 Pseudomonadota bacterium | reverse complement strand
GAGCCCTTCTTCGTGAACATGCACGCCTGTCCCATCTCCTACCAGGGCAAGCCAGCCATCATCATCGCGGCCGCAGACATCACCGAGATGATCGAAAAGGACGCCCAACTCATCCAGGCCGCCAAGATGAAAACCCTGGGCGAGATGAGCGCGGGCGTAGCCCACGAGCTAAACCAGCCCCTGAACGCCATCAAGATGGGAACCGAATACCTGCGCATGGCCGAGGAAGGACATGTGATCCCGCCGGAACAGCAGTCGGAGGTGCTCGTCGAAATCAGCGCCCAGGTGGACCGGGCCAGCGAAATCATCAACACCCTGCGGGCCTTTGGCCGCAAGTCCGACATCGCCACCGAACGGGTGGACCTGAACGCGCCCATCAATGCGGTTTTGTCCATTCTGCGGCGACAATTTGAGCTTGAGAACATCCGATTCGATCTCAGACTCACCCCACAACTGCCGCCAATGAACGGCCATTCCAACCGGTTGCAGCAGGTGCTGTTCAACCTCATTTCCAATGCCAGGGACGCCATCCACGAGCACTGCCCTGCCGACGATCCAGACGCGCAGCGGGTCATTACCATCCGAACAGGCAGCCTGCCGGGCAAGGTCTTTGCCGAGGTGGAGGACACCGGCGGCGGCATCCCCCCCGAGGTGCAGTCCAAGATATTCGAGCCCTTCTTCACCACCAAGGAAACCGGCCAGGGCATGGGTCTGGGCCTTGCCATCAGCTACGGTATTGTGAAAGATTACAGCGGCAATATCCAGATTCGCAGCACGGAAGGACAGGGTACGGTGTTCCACCTGGAGTTCCCAACAGCATGAGCAGGTCAGCATGAGCAAAAAAAAGATTCTTGTCATCGACGACGAAAAGCCCACCCTCAAGCTCTTCCGCCTGCTGCTGGATGCCTTCGGGTATGACACCATCACTGCGGAGAATGGCAAGGAAGGCCTGGAGGCCTTTGCAGCCGAGCGACCGGACATCATACTGACGGACATCAAGATGCCGATCATGGACGGTATCGAAGTGCTCGAAAACATCAAAAAAATGAACCCGCGCGCCGAGGTGATCATCATCACTGGACACGGCGACATGGAACTGGCCATCAAATCCCTCAACCTCGACGCCACAGACTTCATCAACAAGCCCGTACACCGCGAAGCCCTGGAAATCGCTCTCAAACGAGCCGAAGAACGTCTGGCAGTTTTCCGTCAGGAACAAACCCAGGTTTCCATGCTACCGACAGAGCAAGCGGCACAAATCCACCTCCGGGGCAACATCTCTGTCCTGAGTGTCCCCGGTCTCAAGGAGGCCTTTGCCTCGGCCAGAGAACACAGCTCAGGCACCATCGACATTCTTTTTGAAAAAAGCGTGTCCATCAACGGCGCTGGCATCGCTACCCTCACAGAGCTTTTGGCCCAATGTCGCGACCAGGGACTGGAAGTGAGACTGCTCGGCCTCTCCACCAACTTCAAGACCGTGTTCAAGATGGTGGGCATCTCCAACTTGGCCGAGGTGGTGGACGAAAAAACCTCTCCCGGCTCGAAACTCACCCACTGACCAACACAAAAAGGGCACCCCCAAAGGGTGCCCTGAAGCAATCTCGCTCAATCCCGCCTACTGGTTGAGCTTGTCCAATTCCTTGGCCAGGACGCCCAGGTCTGGCCGCTTGTTGATGTCGCTCACGTCCAGGTAGCGAATAACCCCCTTGGTATCGATGACCACCAGCGCCCGTTCAGTGACGCCTTCGCCGCGCAGCAGACCGTAGCGGGAGGCCACTTCGCCGTGAGGCCAGAAGTCGGAAAGCACTGGAAACCAGAGGTCACCCATGGCGGCGGTCCAGGCGTGCAGCGTGGGCAGGTTGTCCACGGTGATGCCGAGGAGCACCGTATTGTTCTGGCTAAAGATTCGCTTGGCCAGGTTGTAGCCGGGCCACTGACCCGAGCAGACCGGGGTCCAGGCCGCAGGCACGAAGGAGAGCACAACGTTTTGTTTTCCCAGGTAGTCCGAAAGCCGGACTGTGCCATGAACAAGGGAGGGCAGTTCAAACTCGGGAGCAGGGTCGCCTACTGCCACCTTAAGTTTACTATCGCGGGGTTTGAGAGTTCCGGGGTCATACAGAGCCCCCTTGGTAAATTCCGCCTGAGCAGGCTGAACGACCAAGGCAGGAACAACAACCAGCCCCAAAAACATCGAAACCAATAGAGGCAAAAACACAACACTGCGCATCATTCATCTCCTACTTGAGCCCTGCTGCTTTCAGAATCCGGGCATAAAAGGCATCAAGATTATCCATCACACCCTCCTCAACCAGCAGTTCCTCAAGAGCATCCGGACCACTGTTTCGCAACAGGACGAAATGTGGAGTCCCTACCTGACCAAGAGCCGTGTTGACCTCAAACTGCTCATCATGAAACAGGGGAAATTTAATGTCATACTGGTCGCGAAAGAGCTGCACCTCAAAGGGAGTATTGCCGGTACCGATGCCCACGATCTTGAGCCGATCGTTCAGCCCATCCCCGAGAATCAACTCATGAAGCAGGTTCACGTGCTCGGCCTCGCCCTGACAGATGGGGCAATACATGCTGAACACCTCGACCAGCAGGTACTCTGCCTTGATGTCTGAAAGATGCAACGGCAATTGTGCCACTCCCAGGGAATCCAGCTGGGTCTGGTCAATATCGCCTTCCAAGAGGAAATCCGGAAATTCACGCGCGGCCGCAACCGCAGGCAAAAGCATGATGACGAAAAAAAGCGCAGCCAGAAAACGGCAAAAGAAAGTCATGGGACCTCCAGTGATTAAAACAGCATCGTGCTATTGGTCAGAAGGGATGGCGAGCCTGATCATTTCCTCATACACCCCCTCCATTTGCTCGGGGGCACCTTCATGGGCATAGAGTACTTCAAGATTGTCCGTTCCACCTACACGAACCAGGACAAAATAGGGCGTCCCCATATTCCCTATTGCCTCGTGCACCACATAGTCCTCGTCGGAGAACAAGGGGAACTCCACCTGGAATTGCTCACGGAACACCTCCACCTCGTAGGGAGTGTTCCCAGCGGCAATCCCAAGAAACTTGACGGTGGAACCGAGCCCCGTGCGTATCGTTGTTTCATACATCTCGTTCACGGTGGGCGCTTCGCGCTGGCACGGGGCACAGTAGAGGGAATAGACCTCGATGAACAGGTACTCCGCCTGCACCTCGGATAATCGCACCAAGGGAGAATCCACTCCCAGGTATTGCCGATGCTCCTGCGTGAGTTCGCCCTGCAGAGAAAAATCGGGGAAAGCCTGCCCCCCGTGGCAGAGCAGGGGTTGGACCAAAAGGACGATCAGCAGCGGCACAACGCAAACGGCGTTTTTCATGGCTGCTTCCGCCAGTACACGCCACCAATACCCTGCCTGCATCGTTTCCTTTTCTCCCCCGTGAGGGTCCCGGCTTGGAGGCCGGAACCCTGGGGGGGAGGACTCCATTTGGAGAGGGGGCTTTCGCCCCCTTCATCATCTGGAGGTGTTCTCGGTTAAGAGGTCATGCGCTTGATCGGGCTGCCCAGCTTGGCAAGGAATTCCTTGCGCGAAAGCGGGCCCCGCCTGTTATTGCTGGCGCCATAGGCAGAGAGTTTCTCATGATACAACTGGACCGGCACAGCGGCCAGATAGATCACGCGAACATCATCCAGGTCCACAAGCTGTGCCTGAGGATATTTCCCCTTGGCGGCAGCGAGATTCCGCTCGGCCTTGTTGAGCATGTCCACGCGATCGCCGAAGTCCATGGCCCCGGTGGGGCAGGAGAGCACGCAGGATGGCAGCATCCCGGCATGCACGCGGTCATTGCACATGTCACATTTCATCAAAACACCCGTGGCAGGGTCCTGCCTGGGAATGTCGTAAGGGCACGAATCCCGGATGTCCTGATAGTTCTCCTTGGCCGATTTATCGGTATAGATCACGGCTCCGGTCACTTCGTCGTGAATCATGGAACCGTCGACCTGGGCGGAGGCAACACACGGAGGATCGATGCAATGGCGGCACTGTTCGGGCAAGAACAGCCAGTTCAGCTTGCCATCAATGACCTGCTCCTTGAAGCGGACCAGTTTAAGGGTAGAGCCGGAGAGGTCGGGCGGGTTCTGGTGGGAACCGCTGTTGACCGTCTTTTCGGCGGGGAGTTTCTTCCACTGCTTGCAGGCTACCTGGCATCCCCGGCAGGCCGTGCACTTGGTCAGGTCGACAAAGAATGTCTTTCCCATGTCTTCCTCCTTAGGCCTTTCTGACGTTCACCATGAACGCCTTGGTTTCGGGAATACCCGTATTCGGATCGCCAACGGACGGGGTCAAGAGGTTGGCGGAGTCGCCACCATCATTGGGCCAGGTCCAGCCAAAGTGCCAGGGGATACCCACCTGGTGCACCGTCTCACCCTGCACCGTGAAGGGCTGGATGCGTTCGGTGACCATGGCGACGGCCCAGACAGTTCCGCGCTGACTCTCGATGACAACCCGTTCCCCGTTCACGATGCCGCGTTGCTTGGCAAGCTGCGTGCTCATCTCAACGAACATCTGGGGTTCGGTTTCCGTCAGCCAGGGCGTGTTTCTGGTCATGACACCGGTCTGCCAGTGCTCGGTCACCCGGTAGGTGGAACAGACGAAGGGATAACGCGGATCGCACACGGACTTTTCTTCGTCGTCGAACTTGAGCGCGGTGGGGTTGTGCAGCGTCGAAGAGAACGGATGCGATTTCACAGGGCATTCCAGGGGTTCGTAGTATTCGGGAAGCGGGCCATCAGCGCGTCCGGGACCAAAGAGCTGGCCATGACCATGCTTGCGCATGATGAAGGCGTACTTGTCTTGAGGAGCCCAGCCGCCGTCAGGCACATCGCCCTTCCACTTGGTGTCGGGGCCGGTCCATTCCACAACGGGCTTCTGCGGGGCCCAGGGCTTGCCCTGTGCGTCCACGGAGGCACGGTTGTAGAGGATGCGACGGTTCACAGGCCAGCACCAGGACCAGTTGGGGAACAGGCCAATTTTTTCCTGCATCGGGGTCTGGACCACGGAGCGACGAGCCGCCATGTTGCCCTTTTCCGTGTAGGAGTTGCAATACAACCAGTTGCCGGAACAGGTGGAGCCGTCCGCCTGCAGGAAGGCGAAGCTCGGAACCTGCTCGCCCTTCTTGTACATCGTGTCCTTGATCTCGGTATCCTTGGTGAAGAATCCGTTGATCAGTTTGGCGGTCTTGTTGGCGTCGAACACACCGTCCGTGGCGATGGCGTCCCAGGTCAGCTTGGTGATCGGTTCAGGATATGCACCACCCTCTTCCTTGTACATATGCTGAATCTCGCTCATCAGCTCGTACATAATGTCGCCGTCAGGCTTGAGGCCATTGGGCGCATCCGGCCCCTTGTAGCGCCACTGCATCCAGCGGCCGGAGTTGGTGATGCTGCCTTCCTTCTCGATGGAGACGGCACAGGGCAGGAAGAAGACCTCGGTCTTGATCTTCTCCGGTTCCATGTCCGGACCTTCCCAGAACCAGCCGGTCTCGTTGGGGAAGATGTTCACATTCACCAGCCAGTCAAGGTTGGCGAAAGCGCGCCGGTTTTTGTTGGCGTTGGCACCGGAACAGGCGGGATTCATGCCCCAGGCAAACAGACCCTTGAACTGTCCCGCGTCCATTTTGTCAAACAGGGCCAGCCAGGAGTATTCGCGGGCGGACATGGTATCCAGCTTGGGCAGATAGGGATATGCCTCGGCAGGATCGGAGTCCAGATACATGGACTTGATCAGACTGGCGGAGTATTTGGGGAAGTTGCCCCACCAGTTGGCGCTCTTGGGATCGTTGGACACGGGCGTGTTCTTTTCATCATACGCAGCCAGGGTGTCCAAGCCCGCCAGAGGCGTGCTCAGGTAGCCGGGCAGGATGTGGTAGAGCAAGCAATGGTCCGTGGAGCCCTGCACGTTGGATTCGCCGCGCAGCGCGTTCACGCCGCCGCCGGCCATGCCGATGTTGCCCAACAGCAGCTGGTTGATGGCCATGGCACGGATGTTCTGCACGCCCACGGTATGCTGGGTCCAACCCATGG
>JAHJKV010000271.1 GCA_018822065.1 Pseudomonadota bacterium | reverse complement strand
GTTGACCGTTGCGCCCACTCCGAACGATGCCCAGGTGCGCGTCCTGAACGTTGACTCCGGTTATGAGCCGGGCATGGAGCTTGAGCCGGGGCGATATCAGCTGGAGGTGAGCCGTGAGGGGTACGAGACGAGCACGCAATGGGTGGAACTTGGCACCGAACCTTTGGATGTCAAGGTTGCTTTGAAGGAGGTTCCCAAGGTCGTCGTGCCCGAGGCCCCGGCTGTTCCTGCTGCGAAGCCTGCCCCGGCGCAGCCCGCTGCTCCTACGAGTGCCGTTCAGATGGTATATCCCGGCAGCGCCAAATACGCTCCCCTGAATTTTGAACACCACGCCCGCCATCTGGCCCTGGAGCAGGGTTGCACCGCCTGTCACCACAAGTGGGACAAGGCCAGCCCCATCACGGGCTGCAGAGTGTCCGGCTGCCATGCCGACACGAGCGACAAGAAGGCACCCACGGGCTATAACATGGCCTTCCATTCAACGGCTCCCAACAGTTGCCTCGGTTGCCACAAGAAGGTGAAGGGAACCGCGCCCATCAAGTGCAGCGGTTGCCACACAAGAAAGTAGATCGCCGGGCCACCATGGATCGACAAAAAAAGACCCCGCTTCGGCGGGGTCTTTGAATACTTGTTGGAGTAAGGCTTAATCGTCGAAGTTGCCTTCGGGGCCCTTGTCCACGTCCATGGTTGCGTAAAGTGCGCGGTATTTGGCCTCGGTCCACTGGGCCGGGTCTTCGATGCGCTTGGCCTTGACGCCCATGTCGTAACCCTTCTCGATGATCAGTTCCTTGGCGATGTCCGCCGTGTCCTTTGCGTTGAACACGTTGACCAGCAGGTCGTAGACAAAGTCCTCGACGCCCTTGGCCATGCGGTCGCGGATGGGCTTCTCCAGCCCTTCCCACTGGCGCTCAAAGATCAGGTTGAGCTTCTTGTAATCGCCAGCTTTCCAGCCCTGCTTCTCGGCGTAGGCGACCATGGCCTCCCACATCTCGTCCGTGCAGCCCTGGTCCGGGAGCTTGATGAACTTGCCGTCCTTCATCTCCGCGTTGCCGAAGGCGTTCACCTTCAGGCCGAAGGAGATCATCTGCAGGCCTGTGGCCACGTTGGCCTTGGTTGTGTGGGTCTTCTCGGCAATGCCTTTCAGGCGTTCCGAATCGTTGCCCGAGGTGCCGTGTTGGGCGCCGGAGGTGCCGTAGGGTTCGAGGGACTTGTGGATATCGGCGGTCAGGTCCACCTGGATGCCCGCGCCTGTGGATTCGATGCCGTGGGTGGTGCCGTTGTTCAGGGCGATCCAGTCGGGCACGATGTCATGGGCGTTCAGACCCTTGATCAGAAAGCCTGCCTCGACAGCGGTGGACAGCCCCTGGGAGCCCTTGATCTCGCCGACCTCGGTCTCATATCCGGCCCAGGTGGGGATCAGGGGGCCGAGGATGATGTTGGTGGCCAGGTTGTCGTCATCGGGCAGGTGGGAAGCGTCGATGGCGATGGAGGTGATGCCGTGCTCGAAGAGGGCCGGAATCTCGTGCTTGGCCCAGGCCAGGTCCGCCGGGGTTTTGATGAAGTAGTGGTCGGCATGGACGGCCACGGGTACGGTGATGCCCATCTCGTTCATGGCCTGGTCCACGCGCCGGGCGATGTTGGCCATGGTGGTCGGGCAGTAGGTGGCCTCGCTCCGGGCGATCTCGATGATCACGGCGGCGTTGGCCTTCTGCGCCGCAGCCAGCACGCCACGGATGACGTACATGTTGCGGCCATTGGCCGCGATGGTCATGGCTTTTCCCTTCTTGTTCAAGGCCCGGTCGATGACCTTGCCGGAGACGATCAACGCCTTGGAATTGGGGAAAAGTTTCTTGATGTTCGGGGGTCTTCCGTTTGCGAGAGCTTTTTCAAAATCAGCCATGGTGTCCTCCTCGAAAAGTATTGGTGGATGGCATTGGATTCATAGGAGTGAATTGATCGATAATTCAAGACTAAATACCAAACCGGGTGAAAAGTCAAAGGTCGGGTGTGTGCTTTTCCACTTTGTCCTGGCCGGAATCAGGAGAGAGGGCTGGGTTCACTGGGCGGCGTTCCACCAGGGGGGCACGAAGCGCCAGGCGGCGGCGAGTTGGCGTTCCAGGTCGCGGGCTCGGGGATTGAAGCTGGTCACCAGGGCCCAGAAGGCCGGGGAGTGATTAGGCTGGCGCAGGTGGCAGAGTTCGTGGAGCAGCACCTGGCCGCAGAGGTCGGGCGGCAGGAAGAGCAGCTTGGCGTTCAGGCTGATCGTGGCCTGGTGCAGGCGTCTGGAGCAGGAGCCCCATCGGCTTTTCTGGCAGCGCACCTGCACCTCGTCGAAATCGAGGCCGGTCTCGCGGCTTTGGTCCCGCAGCAGGGGGGGTAGGGCGACCTTGGCCCGGACGCGCACAAACTCTTTGAGCCGCCGGAAGACCCGGACGCGGTCGTCCTGAGAGCCGGACAGGGTCAGTCGGCCTGCGTTTTCGGTCAGTCGCAGGGGGCCAGGGCGGTCCAGGCAGCGGACGGCGAAGGTGAGGTCGATGGCCGGGAGGGTGAGGGAGTCCGGGAGCGCGGGCGAGTGGCCGGTGAAGTCCGCTCCCTGGGCAGTCATGCGGGCCACGCTGCGCTCGATCCAGCCTCGTTTGCGCTCAAGCAGCGCTCTGGCTTCGGCGTGGGGAACGCCGCGGGGCAGCACGACCTCGATGCCTGTGCCGGGCAGGAGCCGGATGAGCATGTTTCTGGCACGGGGGCTGGTGCGCACGGTGATGGAAAGGGCGAGGCCGGGAAGGATATCCTCCCCGGCCTCGTGAATGGTCTGGGTCGGTGTCATGCACCCATCAATACTTGCCGAACTCGTCGTCGTCCAGCGCGATGAT
>JAHJKV010000270.1 GCA_018822065.1 Pseudomonadota bacterium | reverse complement strand
CCCAGGTCACCGGGGGGGTCGGATTCGAGCCCACGATCGTGGCCTTTGTCTGCAACTGGTGCACCTATACCGCGGCGGATCTGGCCGGGACCTCGCGAATGATCCAGCAGCCGAATCTGCGGCTCATTCGGATGATGTGCACCGGCATGGTGGACCCCAAGTATATCCTGAAGACGCTGCTCTCCGGTGCGGACGGCGTGCTGGTGAGCGGCTGCCATCCCGGCGATTGCCACTACATCAACGGCAACTACAAGGCCCGGCGCAGGGTGAAGCTTCTCGGCGACATCCTGACCCAGTTCGGGGTCGACCCCCGTCGGCTCAAGCTCACCTGGGTGGGTGCTAGCGAGGGCAACGAGTTTGCCGAGACCGTGAACACGATGATCGATGATATTCGCGCCCTGGGACCCATGGAGGCCCGGAGCCTCAAGGTTTTGTAACCGGCACAAACGGAGGACGTCATGGCGACCACCGCACGAATTGAAACCAAGGACAGAGGTCCGGTGGTGGGCATGCAGGAATTCCTGGCCCAGCTGCTGGCGGACGAGGAGATCGGGGCCGTTCTCGTGCCCATGCACCTGCAGCAGGGCGGCACTCCTATGCCCACGCTGGTCACGGACCCTGCCGAACTGGCCCAGGCCGATCCCTTGGCCCCGGCTTTCCCCCTGAACGGCGCGCGCATGGTCGGGCGGCTGACCCACGGGCGTCCCGGCGAGAAGATCGCAGCGGTGATGCGCCCCTGCGAGGTCCGGGCGTTCATCGAGCTGGTCAAGCTCAACCAGGGATCTATGGACGAACTGGTGATCATCGGCGTGGACTGTCTGGGTGCCTACAAGAACAGTGATTATTTCGCCCTGCTCGGCGAGGATGATCCCATCCAAACCACCCTGGCCTTCCTGGGCAAGACGGGCGGCACCAAGGCCACCGCCCGGAACGGCTATGACATTGCCCGTGCCTGCCGCGTCTGCGAATTTCCCGTGGCCGAGGGGGCTGACATCCAGGTGGGGCTCTTTGGGGTGAATTTTGATGACGGGCTGCCCGTGGCCGCTTATTCCGTTCGCGGCGAGGCCCTGCTCTCTCGCCTGGGACTGGCCGAAATGGAGCCGCTGGCAAGCCGTGAACAGGCCCTGCGCGAGGCTGTTGCCACCCGCACGGCCCTTCGGGACGCCGTGTTCAAGGAGGTGTCGGCAAAGACAGGCTCCCTCAAGGGACTCAGTCAGCACCTGGCTGGGTGCGTCAATTGCTACAACTGCCGCACAGCCTGCCCGGTTTGCTACTGCAAGGAGTGCGTATTCCTGACCGATGTTTTCGACCACAAGCCTTGGCAGTACATGAGCTGGGCCAAGCAGCGGGGCATGCTCAAGCTGCCTTCAGACACGGTCTTTTTTCACCTGACCCGCATGGCCCACATGTCCACGGCCTGCGTGGGCTGCGGCCAGTGCTCCAACGCCTGTCCCAATGGCATCGAGGTCATGGAACTGTTCCGCACCGTGGCGGCCAAGACACAGGCGGGGTTCGACTACGAGCCAGGCCGGAGCCTGGACGAACCGCCGCCCCTGAGCGTGTTCCATAAAAACGAGTTCCCGGAAGTCGCACCAGTGGAATAACGGGAGGAGGATGATATGCGTAAGGAATACGGAGCCCTGGTTGTCGGCGCGGGAATCGGCGGTATCCGGGCGGCCCTGGACCTAGCCGTCTCTGGCCAGCGAGTGGCCCTCATCGATTCACGCCCTTCCACGGGCGGCATCCTCAACCAGTTGGACCATCAGTTCCCCAGCGACCACTGCGGCATGTGCAAGATGCTTCCGCTCATGAACCGGGACGCCTCCAGCCAGTTCTGCCTGCGCAAGGGGCTCTTCCATGAGAACATCGACATCCATCTCTCCACGGAATTGGTGAGCCTTGAGGGCGACCCTGGGTCTTTTCATGCCACCCTCAACCGCCGCTCGCCCCTGGTGGACCCGAGCAAGTGCGTGAGCTGCGGGATCTGCGCCCAGGTCTGTCCGGTGCGGGTGCCGAGCGAGTTCAACGCGGGCCTCTCGGAGCGTGGCGCAGTCTATCTGCCCGTACCCCACGCCATTCCGAACCACTACGTCGTGGACCTGGACAACTGTGCTCGCT
>JAHJKV010000269.1 GCA_018822065.1 Pseudomonadota bacterium | reverse complement strand
CGTGTGTCTGCATCGACCGGCCCGAGCCGTTTGAGGGTACGTTGTAATTCACGCCGGGCAATGACCTCGGAACGGCTACGGATGTCTACTATGGTCGGTTGCAGTTCCAGGTGATTGAGCCAGTTGGCGAAGTTTTCTGTTTCCTCGTCCACCAGGAGCCTGGCCTTGGATGCCTCGTCCTGGCGTTGGGCCATGTTTTCCTCGACCACTTCCTTGAGGTCATCGATGTCGTAGAGATAGACGTTGTCGAGTTGGTTGACGTCCGGGTCGATGTCGCGTGGTACGGCTATATCAATGAAAAACATGGGGCGGTGCTTTCTGGCTTTGAGAACGGCCTTGATGTCACGGGTGTGGATTACCGCCGTTGGTGCACCGGTGGAGGAGATGACGATATCCACATCGATCAGGTGGTCTGCGAATTCCTCGAAACTGATGGGGATTCCACCTATGGTCTCGGCCAGTTCCTTGGCCCGTGACAAAGTCCGGTTGGCGATGATCAGTTTTTCAACGCCATTTTTGAGCAAGTGGGTGGCGGCAAGCTCCGCCATCTCGCCAGCCCCGATGAGCATGGCATTTTTGCCATTCAGATCGCCGAATATCTTGCGGGCCAGTTCCACGGCCGCAAAAGAGATGGATACGGCTGAAGAGGCCACGGCAGTCTCGGTGCGGACTCGTTTAGCCACGGAAAACGATTTGTGCAACAGTCTGTTTAAAATCACCGAGGTGGTGTTCTTGTTTACGGCTGACCGGAAGGCATCCTTGAGTTGGCCCAGTATCTGGGGTTCGCCCATGACCATGGAGTCCAGGCTTGAGGCAACGGTGAACAGATGTTGCACCGCGTCCATGCCTGCGAAGGTATAGGTGTTGTTTGTCAGAATTTCTGGGTCGCCACCGCAGGATGTGGCCCAGTGAACCAGGAGTTGTTCGGCCACGTCGTCAGTATCATCGTTGCCAACACAGATGATCTCGACCCGGTTGCAGGTGGACAGGGCTATGCACTCGCGCACGGGACAGTTGTCCATGATCGAGCGTTCAAAGTCTTCCAGGTCTGTCAGGGCGTACTTTTCCCGAATTTCCACACCAGCGGTGCGGTGGTTGAGGCCCACGAGGTAGATATTTTTGTTCATTGGCTACGGCTTGAAACTGATGGTGTGGTGGACCAGGGACATGGCCATGAAAAGAAAGGTCCAAATGGCCAGAAGCGCTGGCTTGCGACCTTTCCAGCCAAGAATGAACCGTTGGTGGAAAGTGAAGGCAAAGAAGAGCCATACACCGAGGGAGGCAAGTTTCATGATATCCCAGGTAAAGGTTTTTTCTAGGTCGATCCAATACCAAACAAAGGAAGAGACTATCCCAAGGGTATAGAGCGGGAAGCCAAGCAGGATGGTCCAGTGGTTAACGGAGTCGAAGATGGAAAGCGACGGCATACCGCCGTCAAGTGACTTGAGTGAAGCCTTGGTCTTGAGTTTTCTGTTGATGTTCAGCCAGGTGAGGCCAGCGCCAAAGCCAAGGGCCAAAAGGCCCAAGGTCACGGCCAGTGAGCCGATGTGCAGGCCAAAGAAAAGGCCGGTGAGCTGGGGGGGGAATGGTCACTCGGATGCCGCCTGCGGCCAGGGAGGCGATGAAGAGCATCAACGCGAGTGGCACGGCGGTGAGCCCCAGGTAGCGAGACTTGAGCCGCCACCAGAGGAAAAACCAGATGGCCAAGAGGACCCAGGCCAGAAAGCTGACATAGAAGTTGCCTTGGAGCAAGGCGGCCACTCCGGAGGAAAGCATCACCCATAAATCAGCAGAATGCAGACCGAACCCGGCCAGAGCCAGGAAAGCTGCCGTGCGACGCAACGAGTCGTTCTTCAAGACAGCGCCTATGAAAAAGAGTGTCGTGCTGACGAGGTAGAAGCCAATAACGGCCAAATGGAGCATTTCAGGCAATCCCATTGAGAAGCTCTCCGATCTTGTCATGCAGGTCTTCGGGCAAGGTTTTTCGCAATGAAGCGGCGGCATTGTCAAGGTCTTGCTGCGCAAGGGCCTCAAGAAGACCGGAGGAAACCACGTTGCGGAAAATGGCAGTGTTTTCCTCGGTGGTCAGCTCAAGAGCAAGCAGCAGTGGCCTGAGTCTACCCAAGATCACAAGTATCTGTTCGTATTCATTCCCAAAAAAATCTTCCAACTTCTGCCGCAGGTGCTTTGCCAAGGCAGGGGACTGCCCAGCGGTTGAGATGGCGACCGTCAGGTCGCCGTGGGTGATGCTGGCCGGAACGATGAACGAGGAAAGAACCGGAGCATCAACAATATTGCACAGAATGTTTGATGTATGACAGAGTTCGGCAATGGTTCGGTTGAGCTCGGGGTTGGAGGTTGCGGCGATGACCAGAAATTTGTCGGCAATATCAACCGGGGAGAACGGACGTTTTTCAAAACACACTTGAGAGTCATCGCAAAGGGCTGTGAGGTCCGGGCTTGGTTTGGATATGTCCAATACCAGGATTTGTTCTGGGTCGGCTTCCAGGATGCTCTTTATTTTGCGCATCCCCACTGCCCCTGCTCCTACCACAAGGCATCGTTTGCCAGAGAGGTCGAGGAAGAGGGGGTAGTGACGCATCTATTGATGATATACCAAGG
>JAHJKV010000268.1 GCA_018822065.1 Pseudomonadota bacterium | reverse complement strand
TTCAAGCTGTCCTCCCAGACCCCGCTAGCGAATGTTTTGGGCCACGGTGTTCACTGCATCTCGAATCATGGGCAGGAGCCGCTCGGCCACAACCTTCGCCCCTGCAGCCGTGGGGTGGATGCCATCGGGCAGGTTCAGCTCCGGGTGACCGGCCACGCCTTCCAGCAGAAAGGGCACCAGCCGCGCGCCGTGAGCCTCGGCCATGCGCGGGAACACCGCCCTGAAACGGTCGGAATAGTCCGGCCCGAAATTGGGTGGGGGGAGCATGCCTGCCACGATGATCGGAATTTCACGCTGGTCAAGAGTGGTCAGAATGGCGTCCAGGCTGGCCTGCATTCGGTCCGTGTCGAGCATACGCAGCCCGTCGTTGCCGCCCAGGGCCACCACGCAGAGGTTCGGGTTTTCCGCCAGTGTCCAGTCGAGCCGGGCGCGGCCATCGTCCATGGTATCACCGGAGACCGAGGCGTTCACCAGCCGGACCACGGTTCCCTCCTCTGCCAGCAGCCGTTGCAGTTGCTCCGGCCAGCTCTGTCCCGGTTCAAGGCCGTAGCCGATGGAGAGGCTGTCGCCGAGGACCATGAGCGTGAAGGGCTGCCCGGTGGCAGGTGCCTGCGGGACGGCGAGGAGTAAAAGGAGTGTAAAGGTCGCCCAGAGCGTGTTTACTTTCATCTGTCTCCACAGTATCACCAGAACATGGACCAGACCAGCACCAATCACTCCGCCATCCTGCTCAACGACGTCCAACTGACCCTCACCAGCCCGGCCGGGCCCGTGCAGGTGCTCAGCGGCGTCGATCTCGACGTAACACGCGGCGAGACCGTTTCCATCATCGGCCCCTCCGGCGCGGGTAAGACCAGCATGCTCATGCTCATAGCCGGACTGGAATCACCTACCTCCGGCATTGTGCGCGTGGCCGGGCGTGACCTGCCGGGCCTGAACGAGGACCAGTTGGCGGCTTTCCGCAGCGCCCACGTGGGCGTGGTCTTCCAGGCCTTCCACCTGGTACCGACCATGACCGCCTTGGAAAATGTGGCCCTGCCCCTGGAATTCGCCGGGACAGACACCCCGCACGAGCGGGCCCTGGCCGCCCTCGATGCCGTGGGCCTGGCGGACCGGGCCAGCCATTATCCCTCCCAGCTCTCTGGAGGCGAACAGCAGCGGGTGGCCATTGCCCGAGCCTTTGCGCCCAGGCCGCCCATCCTCCTGGCCGACGAGCCCACGGGCAATCTCGACGAGGAGACCGGGACCAGGATCATGGACCTGCTCTTCTCTCTGCGCCAGGACACTGGCTCCACCCTGGTCCTGGTCACGCATGACCGGGAACTGGCCCGCCGCTCGGACCGGACCCTGACCATGCATGCCGGACGGCTTGGGACTACCGGGGGCAAGGCGTGACCTTCGGTCGCGAGTTGCGGCTGGCCCTGACCCTTGCCCGGCGCGAACTGCGCTCCGGGGTGCGCGGCTTCGGCATCTTTCTGGCCTGTCTGACCATCGGCGTCGGGGCCATGTCCACAGTGGGACTGATGACCGCCTCCCTTAAGGCCGGGCTGGCAGCGGATGCGGCCAAGATCCTGGGTGGCGACTTGGTGGTCTCCCTCTCCCACCGTCCGGCCCCAGCAGAGGCCGTGGCCCTGCTCGACCAGCGCGGACAGGTGGCCGAGTATGTCGCCATGCGCACCATGGCCAGGACGGACGAAACCGCCGCCCTCACCGAGATCAAGGCCGTAGGGCCGGGCTATCCGCTTTATGGCGGGGTGGTCCTGGCTTCGGGCCGGAGCCTGGAAGAAGCATTCAGCCAAAACACTTCTCCAGCCATCCTTGCATCGGACCTCCTGGACCGGCTCGGGGCCAAGGTGGGCGACGAGATCAGCCTGGGCACAGCCCGATTCACCGTCGTGGACCAACTGGTCAAGGAGCCTGATCAATCCTCCGGAATCTACGGCTTCCGGCCCCGAACCCTCATTCCCCTGGACCGGCTGGAAGCTACGGACCTGCTCGTGCCCGGTGCCATCACCACTTACGCATATGCCTGGAAAGCTGCTCCTGGATCCGATATGGAAGCCATGCGCCAGGAACTGAACACGGCCTTCCCGGATGAAGGATGGCGCATCCAGGACCTCTCCTCGGCAGGAGGCGGCCTGGGGCGGTTCCTCGATTATCTCGGCCTCGACCTCTCCCTGGTGGCCCTGGCCACCCTGCTATTGGGGGGCATCGGCGTGGCAGGGGGCGTGGCCGGTCATCTGGCCCGTCGCGACATCACCATCGCGGCCATGAAATGCCTGGGAGCCTCGCGGCGTACGGTGCAGGCCACCTATCTGTTTCAGATTCTCTTCCTGGCCGGGCTGGGCTGCTGCATCGGCCTGGGGGTGGGAGCGGCCATCGCCTCAACCCTCTGCTCCCTGCTCGCCGGGGCCCTCCAGCTCCCGGTGCGCTTCGGGCTGTACCTGGAACCCGTGACCTCGGCCCTGGCCTATGGCATGCTCACGGCCCTGGTCTTCTCCATCTGGCCCCTCTCGGCAGCGGCCCGGACCACCCCGGCCCGACTCTTCACCGGCTATGCCGACCCTGGCAGGCGACGCCCCTCCCGGCGAGCGGTGGGAGCCGTGGTCCTTTGCGGTCTGGCCCTCTTCTGCCTGAGCTATTTCACGGCCCACGATACGCGCATCACTTTGGGCTTCGCCGGTGCACTCCTTGTCGGCAGTCTCGCCTTCCTGCTCCTGGCCCAGACCATCCGACTCCTGGCCGCCCGCTGCCGCCGCCCCAAGGATCCGCGGTTTGCCTTGGCCATCTCCAACCTGCACCGACCCGGTTCGTCCACCACCTCCACGATCCTCTCCCTGGGGTTCGGTCTGGCCGTGCTCGCCTGCGTGGCCCTGGTGGAGAGCAACCTGCGCGACAACGTGGAGCGGATCATGCCCGCCACCGCGCCCTCCTATTTTTTCGTCAATGTCCGGGCTTCGGACTGGGACAAATTTCAGGACACGGTCCGCTCGGTGCCCGGCGTCAGCCGCCTGGAGGCCACGCCGGTCATCCGGGGGCGCATCACCGGCCTGGGCGGGCAGGAGGCGGACCCGGCCAAGGTGGCCGAGGAATCAGCCTGGGCCCTGCGGGGCGACCGCTTCCTGACCTTTGCCGGTGACCTGCCTGCCAATTCGCGGATTTCCGCCGGACAATGGTGGCCGAAGGACTATGCCGGGCCGCCCCTGGTCTCCCTGGAACAGGGCCTGGCCACGGGGTTCGGGGTGGACATCGGAGACACCATGACCTTCAACGTGCTGGGCCGGTCGATCACGGCGGAGATCAGCAATCTGCGCCAGGTGGACTGGACCACCCTGCAACTCAACCAGGCCGTGGTACTCTCGCCGGGCATCCTGGAAAAGGCCCCATACACCTGGCTGGCCTCGGTCCACGCCACCCCGGAGGCGGAAAAACCGCTGTTCCGGGCCGTCACCGCGAAATTTCCAGACGCCGTGGTCGTCTACGTGAAGGACATCCTGACCGATGTGTCCAGGATTCTCGGCCATGTGGGACTGGCCGCCGGAAGCGCTGCCGGGCTCACCCTCCTGGTAGGGCTGCTCATCCTCGGCGAGGCCGTGCGGGGCACCCTGCGCACCCGGCGCTATGATCTGGTGGTCTTCAAGGTTTTCGGGGCCACCCGGCGCGACGTTCTCACCGCCCTGAGCGCCGAATTCCTGCTCCTGGGCAGTTGCACGGCCCTGATCGCCGCTGCCCTGGGCTGCCTGGGAGCCTGGCTCTTCGTCACCATGTTGCTCAAGCTCACCTGGAGCCTGGACCTGATCCGACTGGCCGAGGTCACTCTGGGCGGTGTGGCCGTTATCGTCGCCCTGGGCCTGGTCGGGGTCCGGCGTGTCCTCTCCCAGAAGGCCTGGCCCCTGCTGCGAAACGACTGACCTTTCTCCCACACCAACCGGCGGGTCGTCTTAATAACACAGCCTCCCCCGGAGATATGCTAGCGTTATCTTCATCCCCCCTAGGGACAGCGGCCTGAATCGGACCCCGGCCCAACGGGAAGGCGTATACCCGCTCCCAACCATTCTCAGCATGGTTTCCGCCAAGCACCGGCATTGCTTCACAACATGCCGCAACACCCAATTTGCATGAGGACTCGGCATGAATATTACCTTGATATATCCGGAATACCCGGACACGTTCTGGAGCTTCAAGACCGTCCTCAGTTACATCTCCAAGAAAGCCGCCTTTCCGCCCCTGGGGCTCATGACCGTTGGTGCCATGCTGCCCAAGGAGTGGACTCTGACTCTCGTGGACATGAACACCCGCCCACTGCTCGACCAACACATTCAAGAAGCCGACATGGTGTTCATAAGCGCCATGCTCGTGCAACGGGAATCGGCCCAGAAAGTCATTGCCCGCTGCAAAACGCTGGGAACCACTGTGGTCGCTGGCGGTCCCCTGTTCAACACCCAATACGAAACCTTTCTCGAGGTGGACCATTTCGTGCTGAACGAGGCCGAGTGCACCCTGCCACTCTTCCTCGAAGACCTGGCCCAAGGCACGTTGAAGCGCGTCTACCGCTCGGACACGCGGCCCGACATCTCCGCCACGCCCATCCCGAACTGGAGCCTCGTGAACATGAAGGATTACGCCACCATGTCTGTGCAATACTCCAGGGGCTGTCCCTTCAACTGCGAGTTCTGCGACATCGTGATCATGAATGGCCGTACCCCGCGCACCAAGGGGGCGAAGCAAATCCTGGCTGAAATGGAATCACTCTATTCGGCGGGCTGGCGCGGCGGGGTGTTCATCGTGGACGACAACTTCATCGGCAACGCCGGGGAAGTCAAAATAATGCTGCCACAGCTCATCGCCTGGCAGGAGAAACGAAAGTTTCCCTTCCAGTTTCTGACCGAGGCGAGCACGAATCTCGCCGATGACCCGGAGTTGATGCGACTCATGAGCCAGGCAAACTTTCACAAGGTATTCCTGGGCATCGAGACGCCAGAGACCGACAGTCTCAGAGAGTGCGGCAAGTACCAGAACGCCAGTCGGGACCTCGTCCTGGCCGTGCAGACCATTCAGGGGTACGGCATGCAGGTCATGGGAGGATTCATCGTGGGCTTCGACCATGACTCGCCCACGACCTTTGACACCCAAATCCGCTTCATCCAGCAGGTGGGCATCGTGACGGCCATGGTCGGGCTGCTCAACGCCTTGCCACAGACCCGGCTTTGGCGACGGCTCAAGACCGAAAACCGGCTGCTTGACCCGACGAGCGGCGAGAACACTGACGGATTTCTCAATTTCATGCCCAAGATGCCACCCCAGGCCCTTGTGGAGGGCTACCAGCATATCATCCGGCAGATTTACTCCCGCCGGTTGTATTACCAGCGCATCAACACCTTCCTCAAGCACTACACACCGACAGTGAAAACGCGCTTCACCCTGGCGGACCTGAAGACCCTGATCAAGAGCATGTTCAGGATCGGTCTGTTTTCCCGCTCCAATGTCCTCTTCTGGCGCATCCTGCTCAAGACCATGTTCACAAGTTTCAAATCACTGCCCATGGTTATCGAAATGGCTATCTGCGGCGAGCATTTCCTGAAGATGCGCAAACGCCTGCTCCAGCTGCGTTGGGCGGGATAGATCGCAAAAACCGGTCAGCGGAAAGCGGACACGGAGCAGTCACGCTGCCGGATATGGCCGCAGGGACGCCCTTTTTTTCCGTGCAGTACTTTACTCGCGCTTGGATTCGCATTAGGAAGATCTTTTTTACACTAAATCCATCCAAAACAAAGGACTTACTCATGCCCGACACCTCTCGGCCCCTCTTCTTCGCATTGCTCCTGACCGCATGCACCATGCTGGCTCCGCTCGCAGCCCTGGCCATGCCCCCATTGGCTGAGATGGTCGTTCCGGCCGCGCCGGACTATACCCAAGAGGCGGCCTGGCTGGCAAAACCCGCCACTCCCACGCACACGGTAGACGTCTTCTTCGTGTACCCGACAATCCTATTCGACGATGCCAACTGGATCATGGACCCCTCAGACCCGGCCATGCGTGCCGCAGCCAACGTTCCCCTGGTACAGCAAGCTTCCGTATTCGAAGGCCAGGCCAACATCTACGCCCCCGTGTACCGCCAGATGAACATCGCCGCCCTGGGACTCAGCGATGAGGATGCCGCTCCCATCCAGAAAATCGTCCATGACGATGTGTGGCAAGCCTTCACCTACTACCTGAAATATGAAAACAAGGGCCGCCCCTTCTTCTTGGCCGGACACAGTCAGGGCTCCATGATCCTCACCGACCTGATGCTCGACCACTGGGGCAGCCTGGGCGTGGAAAAGAGGCTCGTCGCCGCCCTGCTCCCGGGCTGGTCCATGACCACAGACAATCTTGCAAGCCATCCGAGCATCGCCATGTGTGAGCGGTCGGACCAGACCGGATGCGTCATCTCCTACAACACCATGGCCGCCGGACGGCAAAAAGCCGCCCCAACGCTCATGCCCGGCGAGGTGGCCGTCAACCCGCTTACCTGGACCCTGGACACGGGCCTCGCTCCGGCGAAATTGAACCTCGGCGCGGTCTTTTTCGATGCCGACAATACGCCGACCACCTACCCGCACTTCACTTCCGCCCAGATCGTGGACGGCGGCCTGGTCGTGCAGCCCGAGGATGTGCAGTTGGTAACGGTGGAGGGCGGGCATTTCCCGGCTGGAATTTACCACGCCTTCGACTACTCGCTTTTCTTCGAGAACCTTCGGGAAAACATCGCACGGCGCATCGCGGCAATGCCTCACTAGCCACGATACAAAAAAAGACTCCCTGCCTGGTGCGGGGAGTCTTTTTTTGTGTGTTATTGTCTACAGTCAGCAGAGCTTCGCACCGTCTGGCACGTAGCGCTCAGGCACACACATCACCACGCCCTGGTCGGTGTGGAAGCCGGTGAGCAAAAACTGGCTGGTGATGGGACCGATCTGCTTGGGCGGAAAGT
>JAHJKV010000267.1 GCA_018822065.1 Pseudomonadota bacterium | reverse complement strand
GGACAAGAGCAGGGTGAAGAGGACTGTGGCTTCGGTCGGGGGGTGTTGTAAAAAATCGGAGGAAAGCAGGTTGTCGAGAACGGTTGCATTGATCACGACACCGGGCGTCACCCCGCCAAGGGGCGTGGGGCGCAGGTCGAGCAGGCCGGTGGCCGAGAATCCGAAGAAGACGTATTTGTCCTTGAATTCCGCTGGGTCGAGCACGGGTTTGGCACCTTCAAGGAGTTGCAGTTCACTCTGTATGACAGCAGCGGCGGAAACAGGCCGAAAGACTTCGGTCGTGCCCCGGTAGTTGAGAACGACGGTGCCGGGGTGTCTGAGAGGGGCAAGGAGCGAGTCCACATGCAAAACCCCGTCCACCAGCGACAGGGACGCATCGGGATGGGCGGCCAGGTAGGCAGCCAGAGGGAGCGAAGGAACCTGGTGGCCGTCAAAGAACTGTACCAGAGGGAGCCTGCGGTAAACTGTATCCATGTCCGGGCTGAAGCTCACGTTGCCGAGCACCGTGGTATTGGTGGCCACCTCCGGGATGGGGAAGGTGGCGAGATTCATGGTCAGTTCCTTGGTGCCGGGCCACTGGTCAAAACCGGGGATGACAGAGAGAAGGGCCGGGGCGAAATCGGGCCAGTGCTCGTCGCTCCCGTCGTCCAGGTGAAGGTCCACGGGCATAACGGTTCGGCCAAAGGTCTTCATGGCCGTTCCCAGGGCCTCGTCATCAAAAACTCCATAGACAGAGGGTTCGGTGTAGACCACGTCGAAGGCGATGCTTTTAGCTCCGGCGCGGCGGCAGAAATCGATGATCGGAGCGTAGACCTGGCGCGGCCAGGGCCAGCTCAGGCCGAAGTGTTCCTCGGCCCAGTCCAGGCTTTTTTGGTCCAGGAGGATGAGACGGATATTGTCGGTATTTGGACCTGGAGCGGCCAGAAGCCTGGCCCGCCAGTCAAAGGTCACCGCCTCCCAGGATTGGAGTAATCCACCAGACCAGAAGGTGAGGCTGACCAGGGCGGCGGCCAGTCCTATGAGTGCGCCGGGCAACAGTCGGAGCCATGCGGGGTTTGCCCTGGTTGGGCGTACTGGCGGCAAGGTCTAAACCCCGCCCATGGTGAGCATGAATCGTGTGGCGCGGGCTGGGGGCGGCTGGGGCGGTTGGTATTGGCCCAGGATCGCCTGCACCTCTTCGATGCGGTCTTCGGGTGCGGGGTGGGTGTGGCCGAAGCCGTGCGCGTCGTCGGTCAGGTTCTGGTGCATTACCTGGAGCATGTCCACCATGGCCTGGGGGTCGTAGCCCACGTTTTTCAGGGTGGTCAGGGCGGATTGGTCCGCTTCGTATTCGAGGTCCCGGGAGTAGCCGGAATCGATCATGGTGGTGGTGACGTCAGTGATGGCCCCGCCAAAGGCCTGGGTCACTGCGCCGAGATCGCCCCCGGCTAGGCTGGCACCGTTCTGGGCCAGGATGGTCAGCCCGGAAGTGAGCCGGGATTGCTGGATGGCCAGCAAGCCATGCATGTGGGCCACGTGGGCGATTTCGTGGGCCAGTACGGCGGCCACGGCGTCCTCGGTGCGGCAGCAGCGCAAGAGTCCGCGGGTGAGGAAGATGAAACCGCTGGGCGCGGACAGGGCGTTGATTTCGTCGGAGTCCAGCACCTGGAAGGAATATCCGCCAAAGGTCTCGGGGCGGCTGGAGCCCTGGGCCAGGGTCGTGCCGAGCACGGTCAGATAGTTGCGGATGCTGCCGTTGTTGAATGGGTGGTACTTGGAGAGAATCACCGCCGATACGGATCGGCCGATGTAGTATTCCTGTTCCGGGGTGATGTCGTTGAAACTCTTGACGATGTCATTGCCAGCGTCCCAGAGCTTGGTCAGGTCGAGGCCGGTTGCATCGTCGGCGGCTCCACCCAGGTCGATGCCCAGAAACGCACGGGCGGGGGAGGAGAGTGCAAGAGTTGCCAGCGCAGCCGAGGTGGTCAGGAAGTGACGTCTGTTCATTGTCCACCTCCCTGGCGTACGTCGCCTTCGCTGAGGAAACGCTCTATCTCGGCTTGGCTGGTGCGGCGTGACTCCATTTCATCCACCAGGGGGTAGTTGAGATCCTGGTTTTCGGCCCGATATTCGTCCTCCACCTGCTTGTTGAATCCTTTGCCTGCCAGGGCAATCTCCTTGCCGGATGC
>JAHJKV010000266.1 GCA_018822065.1 Pseudomonadota bacterium | reverse complement strand
CGTCTCCGGCGATGGCCCCGGCGTGGCCGGAAACATCGTCTCCGCCGCGGCCACGGGCATCATCCCCTGCAAGGAAATCATCCGGCGGGGTTAGCCTGTCTGGGAGAGCGCGTGAGCAGTCGGTAGGCCAGGAAGACGCCGAGGCCGGTCAGGCAGCCCGAGGCCGTGTAGCTCGGGCCGAAGCTGCCTGTGGCATCCGCGAGATAGCCAGCCGCCAGCGGTCCGACGACCTGTCCCACGGCAAAGAAGAAGGTGATGATCGCAAACCCTGTGGCAGTCCGGCTCGCGCCCAGACGGTCGGCAATGGCTGCGGTCATGATGGTCGGGATGGACCAAGCGGCCAGGCCGAAGAAGCCAACAGAGAGATACAGGGTGAGGGTGCCCGTGCCCAGTCCGGCCAGCAGATAGGCTGCGGACTGCACGGAAAGCGCGGCCATGAGCCCGGCCTTGCGGCTGAAGCGGTCCGAGAGGCGGCCGAAGAGCGGGCCGGAAAACACGCTGAATATCCCCACGATGGCCCAGAAACGCCCGGCAGCAGAGGGCGGCATGCCGTGCTCGTCCACCAGGGTGGTGACGATGAAGGTCGCGTAGATGATGTAGGTCAGGCCGAAGATGAGATAGAGCAGGCCAAGCCGGGCGATGAAGCTCCGTTCCGAACGTGAAAATCGCCCGGATTCGTCGGGCGCAACGGGCCTGTGCCCCTGGTTGCCGAGAATGGCAAGGCCCACGTCAGCGGGCGTATTGCGCAGGAGAGTCGCGGCCAGGATCGTGGTTCCCAGGGTGATCACCCCCAGCAGCAGCCATCCCGCCCGCCAGCCCAACACACCGAGCAGCGCCTCGCCCGCGACCACCTCCGGAATGAGCAGCCCGGAGAAGATGATGGCCAGCCCGCTGCCGCCGGCGACCACCCCGGAGGCCAGACCGCGCCGGGAGGGCGCGAACCAGGCCGCGATCAGGGCCATCATGCACACATTGGCAAGCCCCGAACCCACACCCGTGAACCCATAGAGCAGCATGGCCGAGCCAAAGCCCCCGGCCAGGCCGAGCAGGCACATGCCCGAGCCGACGATGCCGAGCCCGAGACCGATGGCAGCCCTGTTTCCGACCCGGCGGCCCATGGTCGGAGCCAGGGCGACCATGAGCAGGTAGCCGATGAAGTACGCCGTGCCGATCTGCCCGCGCTGGGCATAGGTCAGCTCCAGGGCCGAGGCCATGGAGGGCAGGAGCATGCCGAAGGAGAAGCGCGCCAGCCCAAGGCAGGCGAAGATGACCAGGGTGCCGGTCAGGGCCACGACCCAGCCGTAGTGTAGAGCAGGGCGCGATTTAGGCGCGCCTGCAGGCGCAGCGGGGGTGGGTGTTGACATGCTCCGTCCTAGCAGGAACGCTTGGGGCAGGCAATGGGAAGGGCCTGGTCGGGGCGGCACGATTGACTCCACCAAAGTCAGGAGAGTATCCCCTGCAGAATAGCCGTTAGTGGGAGAAGTGATGTTTCATTATATTTGTACCTAAGTTGAGCGATTCAACGCCCAAACACCACACACGATACGGAAACAACACCCTGCAATGACTTGTTAAATCCTGTTGTTCAAACGGCATGAACCCAGCACCTGATGGGTGAAGGGGTTAATGTGCCTTATCTATTTTCTCAAGCACGTGGATCATGACCTTTTGAAGCTCTTCCATCTCCACCGGCTTGGCCACATACCCGTCCATACCGGCTTCAAGGAATTTGTTCTTATCCCCAGCCATGGCATAAGCGGTCATAGCGATAATTGGTATGCCCTTATTGTTGCTCCCGGCTTTCCCCTGTCGTATGGCGGTTGTCGCCTCAACTCCATCAAGGACAGGCATCTGCACGTCCATCAGTACAATGTCAAAAGACTGCTCTTTGAGGGCGGACAGGGCCTGTTCTCCATCCTCAACCACCACCATATTATGGCCAGATTTCTGCAGTATCCATTTCGTTGTAGTCTGCGATATCGCATCATCTTCCGCCAGAAGAATATTGAGACCGGATAATTCGGTTGGTTTTTCTTCTTCGGGAAAAGCTAACGAGTCTTGTTCTGAAATCTTGAAAGGGATGGTAAAATATAAAGTCGAGCCGACACCTTCTTCGCTTTCCACGGAAATGTTCCCGCCCATGAGTTCCACAAGACGCTTTGAAATGGATAAACCAAGTCCAGCTCCCTGGTATCTTCTTCTATAGCTTTCCTCTACTTGCGTGAAAGGGGTGAACAGTTTGTTCACCAAGACATCTGGCATACCTATTCCGGTATCCGAAACTGAGAAAAGAACCCGGTATTCGTGATCTTTCCGCTGCGGCAATGGATGAACCTGTAACTCGACATGACCAATATTTGTGAACTTGATCGCGTTGCCCAACAAGTTGCCTATTACCTGCTGCAGGCGAGCAGCATCGCCGATAAGGAAAGAAGGCATTTCAGGATTGATATCCACGATGAGGTCCAATTGCTTCTCCATTGCAAGTGGCGTGAAGAGATGGACAACACTTTCGATGGCTTCCTTGAGTTTAAATGGAGCCATGCTGATGCGTGTTTTGCCCGCCTCTACCTTGGCGAGATCAAGGATGTCTGAAAGCAAACGAAGCAACCGTTTGCTCGATTGAAGAGCTATGTCGGTAAACTCACTTTGTTCCGAGTCCTGTTTGGTCGTTTGAAGAAGATGCAACATACCCATGAGGCCATTGAGGGGCGTGCGTATTTCATGGCTCATGTTGGCCAGGAACTCGGATTTCGCTTTATTTGCAGCCTCGGCGTATTCTATGGCCTGCCGCAGTTCGGTCACATCTAGGACGTACTCCAACGCGCTCATCACTTCACCATGGTCATCTTTGATGGGTATGGCATGGACCTGCAACCTTTTACCCGACTGCTGCTCTCGCGGGTCGTCTTGATTGGTTAGGCTCACAACACTGCAGCCGGTTGAAATTACCTCCGGGATCTTGCACCAGGGGCACGGTTCCGTTCTGTCTTGAAAATAGTCATAACACGCGGAGCCAATAGGATTGTCGGGCTTTCCCGGGTCAAGGGTGACAGAGTCACTCTTGGAACTGTTGGTGTGCATGATGCGGTAATCGAGGTCCATGACGGTGAGCATGCCGGGCAAGGATTCCACGATGGCGTTCAGCACTTTGTTTTTGCTTTGAATTTGCTGTTCAAAAAACTTGCGCTCGGAAATATCCTGCACCATGGCCAATACTACTGACTTTCCAGAATACTGAATCTTTGAAAGATTTACCGTGGAGGGAAAGACAGAGCCATCCTTCCTTTTGTTACGAGCTTCGACAGAAAGTGCAATGCCACCGTCGGGCAGGTCGGCCCATAGCGACATGTAATCGCGGGAATTCGCGTCTGGATCGATATCCTCCACGGTCATGCACAGCAGTTCTTCCCGGGTATATCCGAGGTCTTTACAGGCCTGTGGGTTGACATCAATAAAACGCCCCTCGTTATCGTGGAGGAAGACGGCCCAGGATGCCTGTTCGAAAATTGACCGGAACCGGAATTCACTTTCCTTTTCTTCGGAAACGTCATGAAAAACAACGAAATGGTGATCGAAATCTTCATCGAAAAGCAGCGAGACCGATACCCAGATATAGCTGCCATCGCGGCGACGGTAGCGGCGATATATCTGTTGAGGCCCATGCGTTCGAGTAATCTCCCTCATCTTTCCCGGGCTCTGTGCCTTGATATCCTCGGGGTGGAGCAAGTCCTTCGCATCGACACCCACGAGTTCCCGAGGGTGGTTGTAACCCAAGATCGCCGCGGCCGACGGATTAGCATCGAGGATTTCGGAGCCCTTTGCCAGGAAGATACCCTCAGGTGACTTGGTGAAGAAGCTGTGGAACTTGCGTTCGCTGGTCCTGAGTGCCTGTTCATTCCGCTTACGATCGGTGATGTCCCTAAAATACACCGAAAGGCTGTCGGGTGTGGGGTACGTGTGGCACTCGTACCATGCGTCAAAGGGTTTATAGTGGGCTTCGAACTCTAAGATTTCCTGCTTCTCAAAAGAATGCGTGTATTTCTCATAAAATACCGTATCCACAGCGAGCGGGAACACCTCCCATATGTTTCGCCCCATCACATCTTCTGAGATCGG
>JAHJKV010000265.1 GCA_018822065.1 Pseudomonadota bacterium | reverse complement strand
GGCAGGGATCAGACACGGAAATTTCCTTCCAGCAGGCCGAAGGTGATGCCAGATTCGGTCAAAAACTGTTCGGTCAGGCTGTCCGGGTAGGACTCGGCGTACCAGATGGCGTTTACCTGACAGTTGATCAACAGTTTGGCGCAGATCAGACAGGGCTGGGTTGTGCAGTAGATGTCCGCGCCCTTGAGGACCACGCCGTGCACGGCGCACTGGGTGAGGATGTTCTGCTCGGCATGCAGGGCGCGGCAGAGTTCGTGGCGTTCGCCGGAGGGCACCTTGAGCTGTTCGCGCAGGCAGCCGACCTCCTCGCAGTGGGCAAGCCCGATGGGCGCGCCGTTGTAGCCGGTGGCCAGCATGCGCTTGTCGCGCACGGCCACGGCCCCGACCTTGCGGCGCAGGCAGGTGGAGCGCTCAGCCACCAGATGGGCGATCTTCATGAAATATTCGGGCCAGGGCATACGGCTCATGCATATTCTCCTTGGGGGTCAATTCTCTTCTGTCATAGTTCGTGACCGGAGGGAGCGCAAGGGTGGGGGGGGGCAGCAAAGAAAAAAAGGAGAGCCATATGGCTCCCCTTTGTTATTTCTGTCTGTCTGGCTGTTACCAGGCAAAGAGCGGGAATTCGCGGGCGAATTCTTCGACTTCTTCGCCGAGTTCGGCCAGGACCTTGTCGTTGTCCAGGTTATCCAGGCCAGCGGTGATCGCCTCGGCAATGACCAGCATGTCCTCTTCGATCATGCCGCGAGTGGTCATGGCCGGGGTTCCGATGCGGATGCCCGAGGTCACGAAGGGCGACTGGGTGTCGAAGGGGATCATGTTCTTGTTGGTGGTGATATTCGCCTTTTCCAGGCCGATCTGGGCGTCCTTGCCAGTGATGCCCTTGGGGGAGAGGTCGATCATCATCAGGTGGTTGTCCGTGCCGCCGGAGACCAGGCGCAAGCCTGCGTCGGTCAGGGCTGCGGCCAGGGTCTTGGCGTTCTTGACCACCTGGGACTGATATTCCTCAAAACCGGGCTGGAGCGCTTCGCCAAAGGCCACGGCCTTGGAGGCGATGATGTGCATGAGCGGGCCGCCCTGGATGCCGGGGAAGATATTGGAGTTCAGGGCCTTGCCTTCTTCCTCGCTGGAGAGAATCAGGCCGCCGCGCGGTCCGCGCAGGGTCTTGTGTGTGGTGCTCGTGGTGTAGTGGGCGTGCTCGATGCAGGACGGGTGTTCTCCCGCAGCGATGAGCCCGGCGATGTGGGCCATATCTACCATCAGCTTGGCCCCGACCTCGTCGGCGATGGCCCGGAAGCGGGCGAAATCGATGATACGGGGGTAGGCGGAAGCTCCGGCCACGATCAGTTTAGGCTTGTGCTCCTTGGCGAGCTTTTCAAGCTCCTCGTAGTCGATGGTCTCGGTCTCCTTGGTCACGCCGTAGGAGACGATGTTGAAGAGCTTGCCGGAGAAGTTTACAGGGGAACCGTGAGTCAGGTGGCCGCCGTGGTTCAGGTCCATGCCCAGGATGGTGTCGCCGGGCTTGAGGCAGGCGAAGTAGACGCCCATGTTGGCCTGGGAGCCGGAGTGGGGCTGGACGTTGGCGTATTCGCAGCCGAACAGGGCCTTGACGCGCTCACGGGCCAGCTCTTCGGCCTGGTCCACGAACTCGCAGCCGCCGTAGTAGCGCTTTCCCGGATAGCCTTCGGCGTATTTGTGGGTCATGACGCAGGCCATGGCCTGACGCACGGCCGTGGAAGTGAAGTTCTCGCTGGCGATGAGCTCGATGTTGCCCACCTGGCGATCCACCTCACGGACTATAGTCGCTGCCAGTTCCGGATCTTGGATCAACAGCTCTTCCACGATGAACCTTCCTTATGTATCGCGCCGGGCAGACCGGACGCGGTTGGTTGTCTCTGTGTTACCTAGCCCGCAAAACGCTTGAACAACATGCAGGCGTTGGTGCCGCCGAATCCAAAGGAGTTGGAGAGCACATACTGGGCCGCGTGTTCACGCGGGCCGCTGCCCATGTAGTTCAGGTCGCATTCCGGGTCCGGGGTGTCATAGTTGGCGGTGCCGGGCACCATGCCTTCGGCCAGGGTTTTGACGCTGAAGACGGCTTCCACGCCGCCGGCAGCGCCGAGAAGGTGGCCGATCTGTGATTTGTTCGCTGAGATCATCAGTTTCCCTGCGTGGTCCCCGAACACGGTCTTCAGCGCGCGGGTCTCGCCCTGGTCGTTCAGCTTGGTGGAGGTGCCGTGGGCGTTGATGCAGTCGATCTCGTCCGGGTTTGCCTTGGCTTCGCGCACAGCCGCGCTCATGGCCAGGGCCATGCCAGCGCCATCCTCGGGCGGGGCGGTCATGTGGTAGGCGTCGCCGGAGGCACCGAAGCCGACGACTTCGGCCAGGATGGTGGCCCCACGCGCCTTGGCGTGGTCAAGGGATTCGAGCAGGAGCAGTCCGCAGCCCTCTCCCATGATAAACCCGTCGCGGTCCGCTTCAAAGGGACGCGAGGCGGCCTGGGGGTCGTCATTGCGGGTGGAGAGCGCCTTCATGGCATTGAATCCGGCAATGGATAGCCTGGTGATGGTGGACTCCGCTCCGCCGCAAACCATGATGTCCGCACGTCCGAGCAGGATGTCTGTGTAGGCGGCGCCGATGGCGTGGGTGCCCGAGGCACAGGCCGTTGTAGTACAGATGTTCGGCCCCATGGCTCCGGTTTCGATAGACACCTGTCCGGCGGCCATGTTGGCGATGATGATGGGGATGAAGAAGGGGGAAATGCGGCTAGGACCCTTGTCGAGGAGTTTGGAGTGGTAATCCTCGATGGACTGGAGGCCGCCCAGGCCGACACCGATGACGGTTCCGGCGCGGTGGCGTTCCTCTTCCGGGATGGCCCAGCCGATGTCGTCAAACATCCTCTTGGTACATGCCACGGCATACTGACAGAAGATCTCCATGCGTTTGGCCTGCTTGTGGGCGATAAGCGCCAGGGGATCAAAATCTTTGACCTCGCCTGCAATCTGGGTTGCGAGGTCAGAGGCGTCTATTTTGGTAATGGGGCCAATGCCGGATTTTCCGGCCAGCAGGTTTTCCCAACTGGTCTTCAGGTCGTTGCCCAAAGGCGTGATGGCCTCCATGGCTGTGACCACTACCCTGTTCATAGGCGTCCTCGTCTGTTTTTCGCGGTTACTAAGAAATGCACGAAGCGTCTTACACAGTGTGTATAAGACGCTCGTGCGCGATACTCATGTTGCAGAAATGGACGACCTAGGAGGCGTTTTTGTCAACGTAGGAGATGGCGTCCTGGACCTTGACGATCTTCTGGGCGTCTTCGTCGTCGATCTCGATGTCAAATTCTTCTTCCATGGCCATGATCAGTTCGGTCAGGTCCAGAGAGTCGGCACCCAGGTCTTCCACAAAGGAAGCGCCGTCCACAACTTCCTCGGCGCTGACGCCAAGCTGCTCAACAATGATTTCTTTCACTTTAGCTGCGCTAGACATAATTTCCTCCAATTCGTATTCGTTTCAAAGAGGGAGCTTACATATACATGCCGCCGTTCACGGCCAGAACCTGACCTGTGATGTAGGCGGAGTCGTCACTTGCGAGAAAGGCCACGGCAGCAGCCACGTCTTCTGGCTGGCCAAAGGTCTTGAGGGGAATTTGGGCCATCATGGACTCCACGATCTTCTCGGGAAGTCCGCGGGTCATGTCGGAATCGATGAAGCCGGGCGTGATGGCGTTTACCCGGATGGTGCGGGCGGCAGCCTCGCGGGCCGCGCTCTTGGTCAGGCCGATCAAGCCCGCCTTGGCCGCGACATAGTTCGCTTGGCCCGCATTTCCCATCTGCCCGACAATACTGGAAATATTAATAATTGAGCCTGAGCGCTGCTTGTTCATGATCTTCACCGACTCCTGGAGCACGACAAAGGCACCGGTCAGGTTGACAGCGATGACCTTGTCCCAGTCTTCGGCTTTCATGCGAATGAGCAGGCCGTCGCGGGTGATGCCCGCACTGTTTACCACGGCCGAGAGGACGACCTGTCCCTTGATCTCGTTCTTGAAGAATTCGGCCACGGCGTCGCGGTCGGAACTGTCGAGCCGGAAGGCCTTGGCCTGGCCGCCGTCAGCTTCGATCTCGGAGACCACTTCCTGAGCCAATTCCGGCTTGGAAACATAGGTGAAATAGACAGTGAAACCGTCTTTTGCCAATCGTTTGGCACAGGCGCGTCCGATGCCGCGGGAGCCGCCGGTAACCAGTGCGACGGAGGGCGTTTCACTCATGAATTGATCCTTGTTTTCTGGATTATGCCAGACTGCGAAGGGAATATACTAAACAGCCGCGAACTGCAAACCATCGGCCAAGTGTCTAGAATTCCAGGAGGGCAGCGCCCCAGGTGAAACCAGCTCCAAAGGCGCAGATGAGCATGCGCTCATTTTCCTTAATGAAACCGGAGTTACGGGCCTCGGTCAGGGCGATGGGGACCGAACCGGCCGAGGTGTTGCCGTACCGTTCTATGTTGCAAAAAACCTTTTCAGTCGGGATATTCAGTTTTTTGCCCACGGCGTCCATGATGCGCAAGTTGGCCTGGTGGGGCAAGAGCACATCCACGTCATCGATGGTGAGATTGTGTTTGGCGAGCAGTTCTTTGGAGATGTCGCTCATGGAGCGCACAGCATTCTTGTAAACCTCACTGCCGACAAGTTGCACAAAAAAGTCTTCACGGATGGGATCGCCGAGCTGGTAGGTGGACGCAGAACCGCCTCCAACCGTGAGCAGATCTCCAAGGCCCCCGTCCGCTGCAAGGATGACGTCCTTGACAACTGCCACAGGTTTGTTGCCGTCGTCGG
>JAHJKV010000264.1 GCA_018822065.1 Pseudomonadota bacterium | reverse complement strand
TCCCCCTGAACGATCTGAAAAAAGCAACCTGCATCGGCCTCACCGCCGGAGCCTCCACCCCCAAGGACCTGATCGACGCGGTGGAGCGGGTGCTTCAAGGGTTGTAGCATACACCCCGGATGTGCCCGTCCAGTTTTGGCGGCATGGAATTGGCGACCCCGGTCTGATGCTCACCTGTCATTTCCCAAACCCCTTCCCCCCTCCCTTGACATCCCTCCCAATCCATGAAACAGGTGCTTCAAGTTCTTGTTTCAAACGATTGTTTCAATCACGACACCAAGGACATTCTGAACGAGGTAAAATGAAAAAACCAAACGAGATAGACACCAAAGAGCGGCTACTCATTGCCGCAGTCGATGTCTTCGGGGCAAAGGGGTTCCAGTCTGCCACGGTCCGTGAGATCTGCCAGGCTGCAGATGTGAACGTGGCTGCGGTGAACTACCATTTCGGCGACAAGGAACAGCTCTACGCCACGGTGTTGCGGTACATCTTCGACCACTACGAGTCCCGCCGCGACCCCGAACTGTCCGCCATAGCCAATTCCGGTGCAACCCCGGAAGAACGTCTTCGCGCCCACATCAAGGTAGGCGTCAAGCAAACCTACGACATGGACTGCGATAACTGCGGCAAATGCGACGGCACTGGAAAGGATGAGTGCGCCCCCTACTCCATCTTTCTCATGGAGATGGCCCATCCCTCCCCCTATCTGGACGAGGTGGTTCAGACCTATATCAAGCCTGACTCCGACCAGCTCCTGGACATTCTTACCGACTATTTCGAGGGCAAGGCTTCTCCTGAACTGATCGGGCACTGCGCCAACTCCGTCTGGGGGCAAATTTTGCACCAGGCCATGTGCTGGCCCATCGACGTCCGCCTACACGGCCTGGAAGCGGCAATTAACATCGCTCCGGACGCCCTGGCCGAACACATCTTCCAGCTCACCCTGGGCGGTCTGCGACTGTATAAAGAGCAACTGGAAAGCAACACCATATGAGGTCTCCCATGTCATTTAAGAACTATGCAAATTTTTCAAGTGCTAAAGCGTATGCCATGAAACGCAAATGGCTTTCCCTTTCCGTCCTGGCAGGGGTTCTGCTGCTCCTTTTCATGACCCTGTCCGGCGGCAACGGTGACGATGCCAATGCCACCATCCACACCAAGGAGCGCATCACCCGCGTCAAGACCTGGACCGTGGTGCCCATGCAACTGACCGACGTGCTCACCCTGCCCGGTGCCACCGAGGCCCTGCACGATGTCACTGTCTCGGCCGAACGCAGTGGCCGCGTGGAATGGATCGGTCCCGAGGAAGGGGCTGCTGTAACGGAAAACGAGGCCTTTGCTCGCATCGACCTGGACAGCGCCCAGGCAGACCTCTCCAAGGCCAGGTCAGCTTACGACCTGGCCAAAAAGCAGGCCGAACGCCGCACGGAACTCCTGGACCTGAAGGTGCTCTCCAAGGAAGAAATGGACATGGCCAACACCGAACTGCAATCGGCCCGTTCCCAGCTTTCCCAGGCCAGCAAGGCCATGAGCCAGGGCGACGTTATCTCACCCGTGGCCGGTGTGATCAACGAACTCTTTATCGACCCCGGAGAATGGGTGAACATGGGTCAGCCAGTGGCCGAGATCGTGGACATCTCTTCCATCCGCATCAATGTGAACGCCCCTGAAATGGACGTGCGCTACCTGACTCAGGGCCAAATGGTCCGAGTCCTCGTGGATGCCTATCCTGAAGCCACCTGGGATGGCGTCGTGGACTTCGTGGCCTTCAAGGCGGACGAAACCACCAAGACATTCCGCGTCCAGGTGGTTGTGGACAACCAGGACCTGCGCATCCGCCCCGGGATGCTCGCCCGAGTGAGCATGGCCCGCAGGGTCATTGAAAACGCGGTCACCGCCCCCCTGAACGCCCTGATCGACAAAGGCGGGGAACGTCTGGTCTTCGTGGCTGACGGTAACAAGGCCCGCGCTCATACCGTAAAGCTCGGTGCCATTTCCGGCAGCCAAATCCAGATTCTTGAAGGCCTCGCCCCAGGTGACGAGCTCATCGTCTCCGGCCAGAACGAGGTGGAAGAAGGGGTGACCATCGAGGTTGTCGGCCAGGTTAAAAGCGAGGCTGCACAGCAATGATCATCAACAAAGTCGCACTACTGCGGCAATCAACGGTCATTGTGCTGACCATCTTCATCGTCCTGGCAGGTATCTCCAGCTACAACAACCTACCCCGTGAGGACGAACCTGACATCACCATCCCCTACGTCTTCGTGACCACCCCCTACGAGGGAGTGGCCCCGGCAGACATGGAAACCCTGGTGACCATGCCGCTGGAGCGGAAACTGAAGGGACTTTCCGACATCGAAGAGATTTCATCCCTTTCCGATGACGGCATTTCCTCCATTGCCATCGAGTTCAGCCCGGATGTGGACATCGACGATGCCCTGCAAAAGGTCCGCGACAAGGTGGACCAGGCCAAGCAGGACCTGCCATCGGACCTGGACGACGACCCGACCATCACGGAAAAGAACTTCCAGGACTTCCCCATCCTGAACGTGGTGCTCTCCGGCCCCTTCTCGCTCAAGCGGCTCAAGGTCTTTGCCGAAGACTTCGAAGACCGCATCGAGGGCGTCACCGGCGTGCTCGACGCCGAACTCGTGGGCGGCCTGGAGCGCGAAATCCACGTGCTCTTCGACCTGGACCGGGTGGCCTTCTACAATATGCCCTTCCAGTCGCTGCTTTCCTCCATCGAAAACAGCAACGTGAACATGCCCGGCGGCTCCATGGACATCGGAACCCAGAAATATCTGGTGCGTACCCCCGCGGACTACAAGAACCCGGCAGAAATCGACAACATCGTGGCCTTCGTGGTCAACGGCAAGCCGGTCTACCTGCGGGACATCGCCACGATCAAGGACCACTACAAGGACCCCTCGACCATCTCGCGGCTGAACGACAACCAGGCCGTGACCCTCCAGGTGAAGCGGCGCACCGGCGAAAACATCATCGAGATCATCGACGAGGTGAAGCGGGTCGTCACCGAGATGCAGGAGCAATACCCATCGGAACTCAAGGTGAACATGACCTCGGATAAATCCACGGATATCCGCAATATGGTCGCCGACCTGGAAAACAACATCCTCACCGGACTGGTGCTTGTCCTGCTCGTGGTCTTCGCCTTCATCGGTGGCCGCTCGGCCATCTTCGTGGCCCAGGCTATCCCCATGTCCATGCTCATTACCTTTGTTGTGCTGGACGCCTTCTCCATCACCCTGAACATGGTGGTGCTCTTCTCCCTGACCCTGGCTCTGGGCATGCTCGTGGACAACGGCATCGTCATCGTGGAAAATATCTACCGCCACATGCAGGAAGGCTCGAGTCGCGCCGAGGCCGCGCTGCATGCGGTGAACGAGGTAGCCTGGCCGGTGATCACGTCCACCTTGACCACGGTGGGAGCCTTCTTTCCCATGGTTTTCTGGCCGGGCATCATGGGCGAGTTCATGGCCTTCCTGCCCAAAACGGTCATCATCACCCTCTTTGCCTCCCTCTTCGTGGGCCTGGTCATCAACCCGGTGCTTTCCGTTAAGTATCAGACCGTGAAAAAGAAGGAAGACGGGGCCGGCGGACTCAAGTGCATCGACCGGTTCATGGTCCGGTCACTGAAGGCCTACGAACCAGCCTTGCAGTGGGCCCTGAAAAACCGGGGCAAAGTCGTCGCCGCCGCTGGAGTACTCTTTGTCATGTCCATCGTGGCCTTCGGTGTGTTTGGCCGCGGTCTGGAGTTCTTCCCCGATGTCGAGCCCAAGCGCGTCTATGTCAACATCAAGAGCCCGGTGGGCACCAACCTGGATGCATCTGACGAATTGACCAAGGCCATCGAAACCGTGGGCATGGAATACCCGGACATCGAATTCGTCATCGCCACCGTGGGCACCAACATGGGCGGGGGACTCAGCTCTTCCGGAAAAGGCAACTCCCACTTGAGCGCTGTATCCCTGGACTTTGTGGACATCTTCGACCGCAGCCAGCCCTCCAGCAAGACCCAGGCAGAAATCCGTGATCGCCTGACAGAGATGATCACCGGGGCCGAGGTGCGCGTGGAAAAGGAAGCGGGCGGCCCGCCCTCGGGCGCACCGATCAACATGGAAATCACCGGCGAAGACATGATCGAACTCGGTCGGCTGGCAGCCGAGGCGCGCAAGATCATCCGCGACATCCCCGGCATCGTGGACCTGAAGGATGACTTCGTCTCCGGCAAGCCAGAGATCGTGGTGGACGTAGACAAGGAAAAGGCCGCACTCCTCGGGCTGAACACCTTTGTCATCGCCAACACCGTGAAAGCGGCCATCAACGGTGCCACCGTGGGGACCTACCGCGAGGGCAAGGACGAATACGACATCGTGGCCAAGCTGCCGGAAAAGGATCGCGAAAGTCTGGAAGGGCTCAAGCGACTCACTGTTTCCGGCCCGAACGGGGAGCCCATCCCACTGACCTCCCTGGCCGAAATCCGTCTCTCCTCCGGTCTGGGCGCCATTAAGCGGCTGGACCAACGCCGGGTGATCACGGTCTCCTCGGAAGTGGCTGAAGGCTATCTGGCCAACGACCTCCTGGTGGAGGTCAAGAAACGGCTGGCTGACCTCACCATGCCGCGGGGATACAGCTATTCCTTCACCGGCGAGCAGGAGGAACAGGCCAAAGCCGAGGCATTCCTAGGCAAGGCCTTTGTGGCCACCATCTTCCTGATCTTCATCGTGCTGGTCTCCCAGTTCAACTCGATCCTGACCCCGTTCATCATCCTGACCTCGATCATGCTCTCGCTCATCGGCGTCTTCCTGGGCCTGCTGATCTGCCGCATGCCCTTCGGCGTGATCATGACCGGCGTCGGAGTCATCTCCCTGGCGGGCGTGGTGGTG
>JAHJKV010000263.1 GCA_018822065.1 Pseudomonadota bacterium | reverse complement strand
CTCTCGACCCGGTCGCCGTTCTTCAGCTGGGTGGAGAGCGGCACGAGCTTGCCGTTCACCTTGGCCCCGGCGCAACGGTCCCCCACCTCAGTGTGGATGGAATAGGCGAAGTCCACCGGAGTGGCCCCTTCGGGCAGTTCCTTCACGTCACCGGCCGGGGTGAAGACGTAAACCTCATCCTGGAAGAGGTCGAAACGGAGTTGGGCCATGAACTCGCGTGGGTCTGAAAACTCGCGCTGCCAGTCCATAATCTGCCTGAGCCAGGCAAAACGTTCGGCGTCGCGGTTGCTCGTGGAGGCGCTTTTGCGGCCCAGGCCCTTGCCGGACTCCTTGTATTGCCAGTGCGCGGCCACGCCATATTCCGCCACCCGGTGCATCTCCTCGGTGCGGATCTGGATCTCGATGCGCTCACCATCAGGCCCAACCACCGTCGTGTGCAGCGACTGATACATATTCGCCTTGGGCGTGCTGATGTAATCCTTGAACCGGCCCGGAACGGGCTTCCAGATGGAGTGCACCAGCCCCAGCACCGAATAGCAGTCCTTGAGATCGGACACGAGGATGCGGAAGGCGATGAGGTCATAGACCTCATCCAGGGAAAGCCCTTGCTGCTGCATCTTGGTGTAGGTGGAATACAGATGTTTGGTGCGACCGAAGACGCGCCCCTTGATCTCGTTCTTGCCGAGCATCAGGTTGATCTGTTCCTGCACCTTCTCGATGTAGCCCTGCTCCGCCGTGTGGTGTTTCATCACCTCTTCGTTCAGCGGACCGAAAACGTCGGGCTTGAGATACTGCAGACAGAGGTCCTCAAGCTCGATCTTGACGCGGTGCAATCCCAGACGGTTCGCCAAGGGGGCATAAATGTCCTTGGTTTCCTGGGCAACCAGCCGCTGCTTGAGGGGCTTCATGTGCTCCAGAGTGCGCATGTTGTGCAGCCTGTCAGCCAGCTTGACCATGATCACTCGGATGTCCTCGGCCATGGCCAGAATCATCTTGCGGATGTTTTCAGCCTGGGCCTCGGCCTTGTCCGTGAAGGTCATCAAACTGATCTTGGTCACCCCGTCCACGATGTCGGCCACTTCCTCGCCGAAGAGGTCGTGGATCTCGTCCACGTCGGTGTCGGTGTCCTCCACGGTGTCGTGCAGCAGGCCAGCGGCAACGCTCGCCTCGTCCAACTCCATCTCCGCCAGGATATAGGCCACGGACAAGGGGTGGGAGATATAGGGCTCGCCCGAACGGCGCATGACCCCGTGGTGGGCCTGGGCCGCGAAGACGTATGCCCCATGGATGAGCGCAAGGTCTGGCTTGTCGAGGTAGGTCGAGACCTTGTCGGTGATATCGTCGATTCTGATCATATATGACTCACGGCGTCAGCGCCGTTTTGGTTTGCAAGGAGCGGGGTATCCACCACCATTCGGAATTGTGCCCGATGCCGCTTGGGGCAGGCTCGACCCCCTGGATGCGTCGGTTCACGATGGGCAGACTCTTGGACACGTACAAGAAGCAATAGGGCTGGTCCTCATACAAATATTCCTGGACCTTCCAATAAATACGCTTTCTTTCGGCCTGGTCAAGGGTGGCGCGGCCAGCGTCCAGCAACGTGTCCACCTCGGGGTTGGAGTAGCGCGTGAAGTTCAGCCTGGCGTCGGCCTTGGAATGCCAGATGGCATGGATGTCCGGATCCGGGGGTACACTCCAGGCCAGAATCACGGCGTCGAAATGGCCAGGATCAACAAATTCGTTCAAAAACGCGGCCCATTCCACGGTACGGACCTTGACCTGGATGCCTATCTGCCGCAAGCGCTCCTGGATGATGATGGCGGTGTTGATGCGCTGGGAGTTGCCCTGGTTGGTCAGGATGGTGAAGGCAAAGGGGCGGCCATCCTTGTCCAGGAGACCGTCACCGTCGTGGTCCTCCCACCCCACCTCGGCCAGCAGCGTGAGAGCCTTGGCCGGGTCGTAGACCGAGGCCGGAATGTTCGGGTTGTAGGCCCAGCTATCGGGCTTGTAGGGGCCGTTGGCGGCCAGGCCGAGGCCAAAGAGCACCCCGTCAACCACCTCTTGCTTGTCGATGGCAAAGGTCAGGGCCCGGCGCACCCGGACATCGGTGAATAGCGGATGTTCCGGCCGCAGGTTGTACCCCAGGAAGGTATAGCCCGAGGCAATGTACTCGTATTTGTCGAAATGGTCCCGCCACCAGGGGTCGCTGGTCTGGTAGACATAGTCCATGGGCGTAAGCACCGAGAGGTCGAGGGCACCGGCCTTGAGTTCCATAAACTGCGTGGCCTGG
>JAHJKV010000262.1 GCA_018822065.1 Pseudomonadota bacterium | reverse complement strand
TTCTCGACCCTGGGCTGGCCGGACGAGACTTCCGACCTGAAGAAATATTACCCCACGGCCTGTCTGGTCACCGGATTCGACATCCTCTTCTTCTGGGTGGCGCGGATGATGATGATGGGCATCCATTTCATGGACGAGGTGCCTTTCAAGGACGTGTACATCCACGCCCTGGTGCGCGACCGCAATGGCAAGAAGATGAGCAAGTCCACGGGCAACGTCATCGACCCGGTGGACATGATCGACAAGTACGGCACCGATGCCTTGCGCTTCACCCTCTGCGCCTTCGCGGCCATGGGGCGCGACATAAAGCTGGCTGAGGAGCGCATCGAGGGCTACCGCCATTTTGCCAACAAGATCTGGAACACGGCCCGATTCGCGCTCATGAACCTGCCCGAGGAGATGCCGGACCTTACCGTCTCTGGAGTGGCCGTCGCCCAGACCAGTCTGGCCAACCGGTGGATTTTGCACCGGCTGGAAGAGGTCAAGGTCGAGGTGCGCCAGGCTGTGGAGGGCTACAAATTCAACGAGATGGCCCAGATTCTCTACCGGTTCATCTGGAACGAGCTGTGCGACTGGTATCTGGAGATGGTCAAGCCGGAACTTTACGGCGAGGACGAGGCCGAGAAGGCGACCACCCAGGCCGTATTGCGCACCGTGCTCGGCGAGACCATGGTGCTGCTGCACCCGGTCATGCCCTTCATCACCCAGGAAATCTGGAGCGCGCTGCCTTCCACCCATGGCGATGACATCGCCACCCTGGCCTATCCCGAGACGCGGGAAGAGTGCCGGGACGAGCAGGCCGTGCGCGACATGGAGCTGTTCATGGGCGTGATATCCTCGGCCCGGAACATCCGCACCGAACTGTTGATCGACCCTGCCGTGAAGCTCGACCTGCTGGTGAAGACCGGCAGCGAGGAAGACAAGGCCGTGCTGGAAACCACGAGCGGGCTCATCCAGTTCCTGGGCCGCATCGAGACCATCACCCTCGGCCCGGACGTCAAGGGCCCCAAGGCCTCAGGCACGGCGGTGGTACGCGGCAACGAGATGTATATCCCGCTGGCAGGCAAGGTGGACTTCGAGACCGAACTGGCCCGGCTGGACAAGAAGATCGCCAAACTTGCCAAAGACCTCGAAGGCGTGGAAAAGAAGCTCAGCAACCAGGGCTTCCTGGCCAAGGCTCCCGCCGAGGTCGTGGAAAAAGAGCAGGAAAAGCTCGCGACAATGAAAGACGACCACGACAAACTGGAACAGCTCAAGGCTCGCTTGACGAGCGTGATGGGGTAACCATGTCCAAAGTATATCTGATCGGTGCTGGACCAGGCGATCCTGGCTTGCTTACTGTTAAGGCCAAGGAAGTCATGGAGACGTGTGATGTCTTTATTTATGACTATCTGGCGAATGCCGAGTTTTTGAAATATGCCAAGGCGGACGCGGAAATTATCTACGTTGGCAAGAAGGGCGGGGATCATACGCTGCCCCAGGAGAAGATCAACGAGCTGATCATCAAGAAGGCGCGTGAGAACAAGATGATCGCGCGCTTGAAGGGCGGCGACCCCTACGTCTTCGGGCGTGGTGGCGAGGAGGCCGAAGAGCTTGTGGAAGCGGGCATTGACTACGAGGTCGTGCCGGGCATCACCGCTGGCGTGGCTGCCCCCGCCTATGCGGGCATCCCGGTCACTCACCGCGATCACACCACCTCCGTCTGCTTCATCACCGGCCATGAGGATCCGACCAAGGAAGAGAGCGGGCACAACTGGGAAGTGTACGCCAAGTCGAATTCCACCCTGGTGTTTTACATGGGCGTCAAGAACCTGCCCATGATCTCGGAAAATCTCATCAAGAACGGTCGCGACCCGCAGACGCCCTGCGCACTCATCCGCTGGGGAACGCGGCCCGAGCAGCAGTCTTTCGTCTCCACCCTGGAGAACGTGGCTGCCGAGGCGGCCGAGCGCAAGTTTGCCGCGCCGTCTATCATCGTGGTCGGTGGCGTCTGCTCCTTGCACGACAAGCTTGCCTGGTTTGAGAAGCGGCCCCTGCTCGGCAAGGGCGTGGTGGTCACCCGGGCTCGCGAGCAGGCTTCGGGCCTGGTGCGCACCCTGGGCGACCTGGGGGCCAAGGTCTATGAATTCCCGACCATTACCATTGAGTCGCTAGACGACTACGCCGAGGTGGAGACCGAGATTCTGCGCCTGGCTCATTGGGACTGGTGCGTGTTCACCTCGGTGAACGGGGTGAAGAAATTCTTCGAACAGCTCGATATCATCGGTCTGGATGCGCGCATCTTTGCCGGAATCGAGATCGCGGCCATCGGGCCTGCCACGGCGGACGCCCTGCGCGAACGCGGCATCAAGCCGGACTTCGTGCCGGAGAAGTATGTGGCCGAGCATGTGGTCGAGGGACTTTTAGCGCGCGGGGTGAAGGGAAAGCGCGTGCTCATCCCGAGGGCCAAGGTGGCGCGGGAAGTGCTGCCCGAGGAACTGGCCCGTGCCGGGGCCGAGGTGAAAATCCTGCCTGTCTATGAGACCAAGCTCACCGAGGAAGACCCGGCGGAGATCGTGACGGCCCTTGAAAAAGGCAAGCTCAACTACGTGACCTTCACCTCCTCCTCCACGGTGGACAATTTCTTTGACCTGCTGAAGCCGGAGACGCTGAAGGCGCATCAGGACAAGGTCAAGATCGCCTGCATCGGCCCGGTCACGGCCAAGACCCTGGCGGGCTACGGATTCGCGCCGGACGTCCAGCCGGAGGACTACACCATCCCGGCTTTGGTGGAGGCGCTGGTCAAGGACGCTGAGTAGCAAGGATACGAAGTATGTCGAAAATTGCTGTTGTGTTGACGCCAGGATTTGCCGATTGGGAATACGCCCTGATTGCCGGGACGGGTGGCCCATATTTCGGTCTCGACGTCCAGTTTTTTGCACCAGTGGCTGGCGAAGTTCGTTCCTTTGGCGGGCTTGTGGCTCTTGTTTCGCAGACGTTGGATGAGATTCTCCCGTGGTCGCCCGAGACGGTCGTGGTCGTTGGCGGTGATGGCTGGAGGAGCGAGGACGCGCCCGACCTCGGCGAACTGCTCCGCGCCCAGCATGCGGGTGGTGGCGTAGTGGCTGGAATCTGCGGTGGAACTTTGGCACTCGCTCGTGCAGGGG
>JAHJKV010000261.1 GCA_018822065.1 Pseudomonadota bacterium | reverse complement strand
GTGATGACTTCCACCTGAACCGGCTTCCTGGCGGTGGCCCGGTGCTGCTTGGGTGCGAGTGCAGGGGTTGGCCGCAGGGCGGCCAGGGTGGCGGTGACGTCCGCACCCTGGGTGAGCACGGGCGTATCGTCGGACACGCTGCGCAGGGCGAAATTGAGGGTCCCCTGGTTGGTGGCCAGGGCGAGAATCTCGCTCTGTTCCGGGGTGACTTCCAGGGTGTAGGTGTCCACGGAGGAGGGCTCTCCGTCGGCGCTGGGCTCGAATTCCTCGCCCGTTGCCAGCACCCGGACATTGCCGAGCACGGTCTTGGTCATGGCCACGGCGTCCTCGTCCTCGGTCATCAGGGTGACGATGACGTCCACGCGGTCGCCGGGACGGATGAAGCCGGACAACCCCATGACCTTGTTGCCCTTGACCGCCATGGCCCGGTATCCCGGCGCGATCATGGCGCTTACGCCGCCCACGGTGTTTTCAAGACCGGTCAGGCGCACCGGGGTCAGGGTTTCTCCCTCACCCACGGCGGCGATGAGTACACGACCTTCCACCTGGGCCGGGTCGGTGAAGGCACGAGCCGGGGTGGCGTTTGCTGGGAGTTCGACCACTCGGAGCATGTCTTGGGTCAGGGTCAGACCGCGGGGCAGGTCGCGAGTGGCGACCACCACCGGGGCGGTTTCTGCCTGGGCGATCGGGGCCGGGGCGGTCCGCTTCTGACCCGCCATCCAGTTGAAGACCATCAGTCCGGCTGCCACGGCCAGGACCAGGGCCAGGATAAGTTGTAGCAGTGCCTTGCTTCTGGTCATGTTGCTCTCCTCCTAGAAGAGGTTGCCCATGTGACGGCTCCAGACCATGGCGGTCACGGTGCCGACGGCAATGGCCACGCCGTAACAGAGTCGGGGCATGGTCCGGGTTTCGCCGAGGTTGTCAACCACAGGCGCGTATTCCATCTTTCTGGTGGTGGAGAAAAGCCACAGGGCGGTCCAGAGGTTCCGCATGACCTGGCGGAAGAGGTCCATCCGAAAGAGCAGCACGCCGAGGGCATAGGCACCCCCGGCGAAGCTGGTGAATAAAAAGGCCGTGAAGATGTCCGAGGCACCCAGGCAGGCCCCGATGGCCGCCATGAGCTTAACATCCCCGCCACCCATGAAGCCGAGCAAGTAGGGTAGAATCATCACGGCCAGACCGAGACCGAGGCCGGAGAATGCGAAGGACAGTCCGTCCACGCCCTCGGTCAGACCATGAAAAGCTATTCCGACAATGGCTACCGAGAAGGTCAGCCAGTTATGGATGCGTTGTTCCCTGATGTCGGTGTAGACCGCGACGAGGAGTGCGGCTCCGACGATGATGGTCGGAAATGAAAACATGGTTCCCCCCTGTGTTCCTTGTCCGTTGCCCCGGTACGGTCTGCTGTCCCCACCTCCTCCCCAGGAGAGGGACAGGGTCCGGGCTTTTACGCCCGGACCCCGAACCGGTGCATGCTTGTCTCGTGTTGGTTGGTCTTGGCCTAGCTTCCTGCACCGGCCATGTCGTCGGCAACGCCCTGGAAGGTGTCACGCACACTGGTGCCCAGCGCGGTAACGGCACCGACGATAAAGGCGGCAATCAGAGCGGCGATCAGGCCGTATTCAAGAGCGGTTGCACCCTGGTCATCACGGATCAGATTCATCAGACGGTTAAACATGGTTTCCTCCATATGGTTGATTTGTCTTCTTTGCCTTGGTTCAGAAATCTTTGTTCCCCTGCCGATGCTTCCCTTGAGCAACCGCCGTGCCAGCGAAGGGCCAGCCGTCCCAAAAAAATCGAATAAGCAATGGAATCAAATAGATGAGGCTACCTGTGGCAAGCCATTTTCCCTCGGAAGGGGGAGGTGCCGTGATGTTCGATCTATTATTTGTAGATTGCGAAGGGCGTCCTGAACGTGGTGCAGGAAGATGTAACAAACTGAAATTGTGTAGTTTCAGGCGATGATCTACAAAAAGTAGATTCGATTCAGGAGGTCGATTCCGAGGGGTCGATGGCGTGTTTCTGGAGTTTGTTCCAGAGGTTCTTGGGGCTGATGCCCAGCAGGGTGGCGGCCTCGGTCTGGACGCCTCCGGTGCGGCGCAAGGCCGTTTTGATCAACTGACGTTCGTGCTCGATCATGAGTATTTTGAGTGGTTTGGAAAAGTCCGGCTCGGCCTGGGCTGGGGCTGGGCCGGATTCCGCCTGCCGGGGGGCGCGCTGCAGAGCCAGGTCGATCTCTTCTTCACTCAGGCGATTGCCCTTGCAAAAGATGGAGGCCCGTTCCAGGGCGTTGGCCAGTTGGCGCACGTTGCCCGGCCAGTCGTAGTTGAACAGGGCCTTGGCTGCGCTTTTGGTCAGACCCTCCACTCGGGTTCCAAGTTTAAGGTTGATATTCTTGATGAATTTGTCGGTGAGCAGGGGGATGTCTTCCTTGCGGTCGCGCAGGGG
>JAHJKV010000260.1 GCA_018822065.1 Pseudomonadota bacterium | reverse complement strand
TACGATGCCCTCAAGTGGGTCAACATCCTGGTATCCAACGCAAAAGCGTTCATTCTCGGCACCTACCATGGCGTCATGGGGAAGCATCTTCAGAAATACCTCGATGAGTTCTGCTACCGTTTCAACCGCCGTTTCTGGCCCGGCCAAGGCTTTGAGCGCCTACTGCGGGCTTGCTCCAATGCCGCTCCCGTCACCTATGCGGAGTTAAGGGGATAGCCACGTAATCATATTCACCACTCCCTGATTGCCCTATCTCGTCCACAACCATCACGACTCCACCTCCCGCTCCTTTCCCGCCTTCCACTCCCGAACCCGGGCCTCATGCTCGCACCTCTTCAAAGCCGCCGCCTGCCGCCTATCCCCAAAAGGCTTCCCCTTCCAATACACCTGCCCCGCACACGTCCCGTCTCCCAGCTGGCAAAGCACCGGATACTTGTCACAAGGCTTCACCGGCTGGCCTCCTTCACGACATCCACGCACGGATCCACAGCTAGGTCCGCCCCTTGTTCCGCAGCCCGGAGATATCGCAAAGCGGTTTCGTGCCGTGACTCCTCAGGGTACTTGTTCCCAACAGTCATGAGCAGTTCTCTGTATTTAAGGTGATAGCCGGCTGCCCCCTCGAGCTCGGTCAAAGCCACCTGGATCCGTTCGAGCGAATCCACCAGCCGGTCGTCCACCTGCATGTGCGCCACGTCCCGCTGATAGGTCGCACTCGCCAGCATGTCCGCCAGGTCCGCCTTTGCCCGTTCAATCACTTTCCGGTCCATGTTCCCTCCCTATTGAAGCGGCGCGACCCCTCAATGGTCAGCCGCACAGCCTCATACTGTTCAATGGCGCTGCGACACCCAGCCCGCTCCACCGGCAAGGCCACCAGCGCCACAAACAACCACACCCCCGACAACCCCGGACCAAACTGGTATGAACCCTGCAATACAAAAGAGCATGTTTTTATACCTACTGACTTTTCAAGGAGGAAAAGTAATGAAAGACATTTTTGACTCTCTCAAAGCCGTGTCTGAAATCGCAGGAAACCTGATCATGGCCATCCACTACCTGATGCTCATCGTTATAAAGATTTCCGAGAAGGAATAGCGGCACCAACGGGGCTTGTCCGATGGACCGGCAAGAAGACCGGTCCATCGGGCAGGGCACATTCGCCCTTCCCAGTCGTCTTTCTCGCGTCCACCAAAATACTGGCGACAGATCAGTGTGCCGCTCCAAGGGGCCGCGCTGGTCAGTATTTCGATGAACCAAGCGCATGCCGCCCTGCCCCAGGTCCGCCTTTGCCCGCTCGATCACTTTTCTATCCATGCCCCTACCCGCCTCCAGATAAAACCCTGAAATATACGCCTGTTGCGCCCTTACTTCGGCAAGTAAAATCCTAAATGCTAAAAAAAACTTCGCCTTGTAACAATCTAGACTTAATCTGGAAATCGTTCTTAGTAAGGCTCCGACCAGAACAATTGGAGGTTGGCTAGATGACAGCGCCAACGAATTCCCCTACACTGGCGGCATCCGCGAGAAACTTTTCAAAGGAGAACTCTCGTGGATACAGTCAACATCATTCCCATCACCATCAACCTCGGCCCCCTGTTTGACATCAGGACAGTCCTTGTGGTGCTCATCTTCGTTGTCTTCCTGCTCAAGTTGAAACGGCCTGGGTAAAAACACCATGTCAGCCGCTTTGGAATTCGGGGCAGGGATGCCGTCCATCCCCACCTGAATCAGCTTTGCCCAGGGGCTCGGAAGCCCCTCTCCCCTTTGTAAACTCCACCCAAGACGCCAGACACAGCCAGTCAGGAAAAACACATTGCCGGGTCGGAGCTTGGCGTATCCAGAATATCCTTTGAGCCGCACCCAGATGCCGGATTCAGGTCTCCACGGGTCAGGGCAATAGGTTCCGTCACGAAATGGTGAAAAGGAAACGACCTGGACTCCGTTCCTAGATTCTTCAATGCTTGTTCTCCTCACGTTGGGACTCCCTCCCCCAGCATTTCAAAAGATTCCCCGACCTAGCCCGTGCCGCTCAAAGAGGCCGTGCTAAATGGCTGTGCTTTCCCGTAGAGCCTTGCTATATAGCCATGCAAAACCCACCCGGAGGAACACATGGAAGCCTTAATTGCTCTCACCACTTGCATCACCGCTCTTTCTAGTACCATCGCTGCCATAGCCGCATGGAAAACCGCTCAAGCCAGTGCGAAGGCTGCCGAAGCAACACTGG
>JAHJKV010000259.1 GCA_018822065.1 Pseudomonadota bacterium | reverse complement strand
GGGGTTGGATAATATCTCCAGCTTCGTCTCGCAGGTGGACCAGCCACAGAAGCCGGAGAAAATCGGGAGACACCTTCCTGCGGCGATTTTGTACGCTACTGGATAGCCAAACACGAGAGCCCCGCACTTCGACAGTGCGGGGCTCGTTTTTTCTGCACAAACCTTGCCCTACTCATCCACGGCTTCCGGCCCGAATTCCTGGGCCACATAGGCCTTGTGGATGTCGTTATTCAGGAAGAGCTGGAAGACCTCGTCGTCGATATGGCCGTCCTTGACCATGAAGCCGAGGATCTTGATGGCTTGGGAGAGGGGCATGGGTTTCTTGTAGGGACGATCGCGGGCGGTCAGGGCCTCAAAGATGTCGGCCACGGCCAGGATGCGTGCCTGCAAGGCCAGGTCGGCCTTGGTCAGCCCTTCGGGATAGCCCGAACCGTCGAGCTTCTCATGGTGGCGACCCGCATATTGCGGCACGTTCTTGAGCCGCTTGGGGAACGGCAGTTCCGAGAGCATCTTGTTGGTGACCACGGCATGGTCCTCGATGGACTTGCGCTCGGCAGCGTTCAAGGTCCCCTTGCGAATGGTCAGGTTCTCGACCTCGACCTCCATAAGATAAGGCTGTTCCTGACCATTGCGATCGTAGGTCCTGGCCGCGATCGCCTTGAGCCGGTCAATTCGCTCGTCGCTCATGAACTCGCCCGGCGAATTGCAGGAGATCACAAAGTCGCGATCATCCAGGAACTGGGCATGCCACTCGGCATATTCCTCGCTCATGGCCTGCATCTCCTCGCGGCTGGCTCCCTTGGACGCCATCTCCAAAATCTTTTCCAGGTGCTCGTTCTTTTTCATCTGCTCAATGAGGTCAAACCGCGCCTCCACCAGCATGATGCGGTCGAAGATTGTCTCCAGCTTGGTGGACTTGTCCACCACATATTCGGGCGTGACGATCTTGCCCACGTCATGCATCCAGGCCGAGAGCTTGAGTTCCTCCAGTTCATCCTCATTGAAAAAGACGTCGGAAAAGGGGCCGTCCTCGATCTCGTTCATCTTGCTGGCGATGCGCATGGTCACGTCCACCACGCGCTGGATATGACCGCCAGTGTAGGGCGACTTGGCGTCAATGGCCGTGGCGATGGCCTGGATGAAGGCATAGAGGAAGTTTGTCAGGTCCTGGATGAGTTGGGTGTTGGTCAGGGCCACTGCGGCCTGGGAAGCGAGGGCTCCCACAGCCTCCAGTTGGTCCTCCACAAAGGGGCGCACCTCGCCGGTATTGGGGTCCACGGAGTTGAGCAGTTGCAGGACGCCAATGATGTCGTCCTCGTGGTTCATAAGCCCGATGACCACCATGGACTGGGAACGATAGCCGGTGGTGGCGTCATACTTGCGGGTGCCGGAAAAATCGAAGCCTTCGGCCTTGTACACATCGTCGATATGCACGGACTCGCCCACATGGGCGACATAGGAGGAAACGTTGGCATGGTTGGGGGAGCCGTCTTCGTTGAACATGCTCACTGAGGGCAGGGTGATCTCCTGACCCGAGGTGCCGCCCATGCGCACCCCCATGGTATCGTTTTGCAAAATGACGAAATCGAGATGCGTATGCTTCGTGTTGACGATGTAAAGGGTTCCCGCGTCCGCATTGGTGATTCGCCGAGCCTCGTCCACCACCATCTCGAAGAGGCGGTCGATATTTCGTTCACCAGATAGCGCCAGACCGATATTGACCAGCCGCTCGGTCTGCTGGGCCAACCCCTCGGCATATTTGCACACCGCCTCGATGGAATCGAAGTCATCCGGCGAGATCGAGACCTTTTCGTCCATGGCCCCGAAGGCAGGCGTCAATGTGATATCATCACTCACAGGCATCTTCTCCTTGGCCCTCTAGCCCTTAATGCTTTGTCAACTCTTACCCGCTTCCACCAACCATGTCCACACGTTGATACCATCGTTCAATACGGATTTCCCCCTTTCACAGGTTGCCCCCCGGCCTGGAATCGTTTAAGCATGGCTCTTCGGGCGGATGCCACGCCAACGCCTCAGACAGGACACACACATGCAACTCAGCCCACATTCCATCCGACTCGCCACCGCCTGCCTGGTACTGGCCCTGCCTGCCGCCGCCCTATTCTTTGGAGGCCCGGTCCTCTTCTTCATGCTCGCGCTGTTCAGCGGCCTCACCCTCTGGGAGTTTTATTCCCTGTTCTGGCCCGGCAAGCGACGCTTCCAGACCAAGATCATAGGCCAGTTGCTCTCTTTCGGACTCCTGGTGGCCCTGGCCCAGCAGAACACCACCTGGTCCGTGCTTGCACTGTTGGTCGCCTTCTGGATAGGCAACCTCGCCTTTCTCTCCGAATTCTCCAAAAACGGCGAACAGGCCAGCTATCTCGACGGCCTGGTCTTCTTTGCCGGGCTCATGTATGTGCCCCTGGCCCTGCATTTCTTCCTGTCCATGAACCCCATGGAATGCATTCTGGTCCTGGCAGCAGTCATCTTCTCGGACACGGCAGCCTTCTACGCGGGCACCCTCTGGGGCAAGGCCAAGATATGGCCCCAGGTGAGTCCGAAAAAATCCTGGGTGGGCAGCTTCGGCGGCCTCATCGCCTGCACCGCCGTCACCACCGGTCTCGGTGCGCTCTGCGGCAACGCCCCCTGGTGGGCCTACATCTACCTTGGTATCTTCCTGAACCTGGCGGCCCAGTTCGGCGATTTCTTCGAATCCGCGATCAAGCGCAAGCTCGGCATCAAGGACTCAGGTGACATCCTGCCCGGCCACGGCGGCCTCATGGACCGTCTGGACTCCCTGCTCCTGGCCCTGCCCGCCTACGCCATCGCCCTCGCGATCTTCCCGGAACTCATCCTGCGCCCCGGCTTCACGCAGTTGCTCAGCGGAGCCTCTCTCCCCTAACCTCGGAGGCCCTTTCTTGGAAACCTACATTTCCGCCTGGCCAGAAACAGCGTCCCTGCCCGATTTCCCGCGCACGCTGTCCATTCTCGGTGCCACCGGTTCCATCGGCACCTCTGCCCTGGACGTGGTGAAGCGCCATCCGGACATGTTCCGGGTGGCTGCTCTAGCTGGCGGGAAAAACGCGGTGCTCCTGGCCCGACAGGCGTCCCTTTTCCGCCCCGAAGTGCTGGCTGTCCTCGACGAACCCACCGCCGCAGCCCTCAAGGCCGCCCTGCCCACCGGTTACGCCCCGACCATCCTCACCGGACCCGAAGGCTACCAGGCCCTGGCTGCCCTGGACGGAGTGGACCTAGTGCTCTCGGCCATCGTGGGCGCGGCAGGATTCCTGCCCACCCTGGCC
>JAHJKV010000258.1 GCA_018822065.1 Pseudomonadota bacterium | reverse complement strand
CGCAGTCAGGGTAGTTGGAGCAGGAGAAGAAGAGCTTGCCAGACTTGGAACCCTTTTCCACCAGCTCGCCCGTGCAACCTTCGGTGGGGCACTTCACGCCCGTGGACAAGGGCGCGGTATGCTTGCAGGCTGGGTAGTTGGTGCAGGCGATGAAGCGCGAACCGGCGCGGGAGCGCTTGATCACCAGGTCGTTGGAACAGTCCGGACAGGTGCCCACCACTTCTACGGGCGCCTCGGCAACGATCTGGATTTTCCCCTCGTCGTCGCGGGTGAAGTTTCGGATATTGCGGCAGTCGGGGTAGCCGGAGCAGCCCAGGAATTCGCCGCGGCGGCTGGTCTTGACCACCAGGGGCAGGCCACATTTTTCGCAGGGAATGCCGGAATCCTCGGCTGCGGCTCGTTCCACCAGCTCGATTTCGCCCTTGTCGTTGCGCTTGAAATTCTTGATGTTCTTGCACTTGGGGTAGGCTGAGCAGCCCAGAAATTCTCCAGCCTTGGAGAACTTGATCACCATGGGCTCGCCGCATTCCTCGCAGTTGACGCCGGTGTTGGTCGCGGCCTTGACCATATTGGTCTTGGCCTTGTCCAGGGTGGGGTAGAAGCTGGCGGAGAACTGCTGCATGAGGTCGGTCCAGTTCAGGGCGCCGTCGGCCACTTGGTCGAGCTGCGATTCCATGCCCGCCGTGAAGTTCACGTCCATCAGTTCGGTGAAATTCTCGCTCAGCTGGTCCGAGACAACGAAGCCAAGCTCCGAAGGCTCGAAGCGCTTTTCAGCAAGGCGCACATAGTCGCGGTCCTGCAGGGTGGAGATGATCGCCGCATAGGTGGAGGGACGGCCAATGCCCTTTTCCTCCAACTCCTTGACCAGGGAGGCCTCGGAGTAGCGCGGGGGGGGCATGGTGAATTTCTGTTCCTTGGTCATCTCGTTGACCTTGACGGGCTGGCCGGCTTCGAGCTTGGGCAGGTCCACGGCCTTGTCGTCTTCGGTCTTGTCCATGGCGGCGAGGTAGCCGGGGAAGAGCAGCCGTTCACCCTTGCTGCGCCAGAGGGTGGAAGCGGCGCTGACCAGCACGGTGGTGTCATGGAACTCGGCCGCCGCCATCTGGGAGGCCAGGAAGCGTTGCCAGATGAGCTGGTAGAGCTTGAACTGGTCCTTGGGCAGATAGCTTTTGATCTCCTCGGGTGCCAGGGCGACTTCAACGGGCCGGATGGCCTCGTGTGCGTCCTGGGCCGAGCCCTTGGTCTTGTAAAAATTGGGTTTGGCCGGGTAGAAATCCTTGCCATACCGGCTCAGGATCACGTCCTTGGCCGCGTCCTGGGCCTCCTTGGCGATGCGCACGGAGTCGGTACGCATGTAGGTGATCAGGGCCGTGAGGCCCTGGGGGCCGAGTTCCACGCCTTCGTAGAGCCGCTGGGCCGTGCTCATGGTGCGCTTGGCCGAGTAGCCCAGGCGGTTGTTGGCGTCCTGCTGCAGGGTGGAGGTGATATAGGGCGGCAGGGGCTTGCGCTTGCGTTTCTTCTCCTCCACCGAGTCCACGAGGAAGGTTGCGCTGTCGAGTTCGGCCTGGATCTTGTCCGCCGCTTCCTGGGAGCCGATGGGCGTGGTCTTGACCGACTTGCCGTTCACCTTCCAGAGGTCGGACTTGAACGGCGGGGGCGTGGCTCCCTCAAAATCGGCCTTGAAGAGCCAATATTCCTGGGGGACAAAGGCCCGACGCTCTTTTTCGCGCTCGACCACGAGCTTGAGCGCCACGGACTGGACGCGCCCGGCGGAGATGCCACGCTTGACGCTCTTCCAGAGGATGGGGGAAATCTTGTAGCCCACCAGCCGGTCGAGCACGCGACGCGCCTGCTGGGAATCAAAGAGCGCACTGTTCAGGGGCTTGGGGTGTTCCAGGGCCTCCTTGACGGCGCGGGCGGTGATCTCGTTGAACTGGATGCGGCTGACGTTGGTGTTCACGTCCTCGATGAGCGCGGCCACGTGCCAGGCAATGGCCTCTCCTTCGCGGTCGGGGTCGGGTGCGAGGTAGACGTGGTTGGCAGCCTTGGCAGCCTTGCGGAGTTTGCGGACGATCTCTTCCTTGCCCTCGATGATCTGGTACTGGGGCGTGAAGCCGTTCTGCTCGTCCACTCCGAGGTCTTTCGCGGGCAGGTCACGGACGTGACCCACAGACGCCTCCACAAGGTAATCCTTGCCGAGAAACTTGGAGATGGTCTTTACCTTAGCCGGGGACTCAACGATGATCAGGTCTTTAGACATAGTTAGTGTGCCTATAATCACGCCGGGGGGGCATTGCAAGCCCCAATTTTCAAGGCCTGCCGGGCATCATGCCCAAAACGGCATGAGGTCACCCCCAGAAAAACTCCTGCTCCCTCCTCCGATCTGACCCCAAGCATCCCTTCAATATCCCGACGCAAAACAACCTTAAACCTCCCTTGAAAATCAGCTCGGACAGGAACCCAGGCCCATGATGCGGACCTGGGTAAATGAAATACTTTCCGACAGCTTCGGCTGTATCTTTGAAGAGACCAACCCGGCCACCGGGCGGCATACGGCCAAGGGCCCGAGTGGGTATGCTGGCGGGCCGGGCGGAGTGCAGTCCAGACTTGCTTCCCGGACCTGGGCGCGATACCAGGGGGTATGTCCAAAACCAACCCCACCCCGTTCGTCAAAAGCCCCTGGTCCGTCATCGAGGTCTTTGTGCTTTTTCTCATCGTCAGTACCGTGGGCGAGTTCATGGGCGCGTACATGGGCGAGTACAACGATCTCTCCCTGGCCGTGATCGAGATGGGCATCGGGCTGGCCCTTGCCTTTCCGGCGCTCTCGGGCAAACGCTGGGCGCTTGTGCTCATGGGCCTCTACCTTATCTATTATGGGCTGTGCACCTTCTGGCTGCTCCTGGAGGGCGGGACCACCATTTCCTGGATCATTCACGGCCCGCTCTCGATCTATTTGGCCGCAGGCGGCCTGAACCTGCTGTTCTTCCGCCCGCCGCCGCCGGAGAAGAGAGAGATGCTCTCAGACGATTGAGCGGTCGTTGCTGTTCCCAAGGGCGGCTGTTTTCTGGTAGGGAACCGGAGAGGCACAGTGCGCTTCTTATCCCAACCGCCCAGGGGGCCCGATGAGCGTCGTCAATCTCGAATACCTGTTCAACCCCAAGTCCGTGGCCGTTGTCGGTGCGACCAACAAGCCGAAAAACATCGGCAACATCGTCATGAAGAACATCATGGGCGGCGGGTTCCTCGGCCCGGTCATGCCTGTTTCCACCGAGGCGGATGCCATCGCCGGGGTGCTTACCTATCCGAGCGTGCACGAACTGCCCAAAACGCCGGACCTGGCCATCATCTGCCGGCCCATCAACGAGGTGCCGGAGATTCTCGAAGAATTGCGCAGACGCGGCACCCGCGGGGCCATGCTTCTCGGCAGCACCTTGGAGCACCTGGAAGAGGAAGAACAGGAGGACATCCGGACCTCCATCCTCAAGGCGGCCAATTTTCCGGACATGCGCGTGCTCGGTCCCAAATGTCTGGGCTTCATGGCTCCGCACCTGAATCTGAACGCCTCCCTTTCCCACACCACGTCCGAACCCGGCAAGCTGGCCTTCATCACCCAGTCCGACTCGCTGTTCACCACGGTTCTCGACTGGGCCAAGGCTCAGAACATAGGATTTTCCCACCTGGTGGCCTTGGGCAGCCGCATCGACGTGACCATCGCCGATGTCCTCGACTACCTCTCCTCGGACCCCCACACGCGCTCCATTCTTCTCTACCTGGAGACCATCTGTGACGCCCGCGACTTCATGAGCGCCGCCCGGGCCGCCTCCCGCAACAAGCCCGTGCTTGTCATCCGGCCCGGCCAGGCCATCGAGGCCGTGTTGCGCGACCGTCAGGACATCAATTTCGAGGAACGCAAGCTCCTGGACGAAATCTACGACGTAGCCTTCAAACGCGCAGGCATGCTGCGGGTGAACACCATCGACGAGCTGTTTGACGG
>JAHJKV010000029.1 GCA_018822065.1 Pseudomonadota bacterium | reverse complement strand
GCTTCACATAAGCTTTCTTGTACCCGGAGATTTTACCCACAGAACGTCCAAAACGGCTCTTGCTCAGGGGCTTTCTGTTGACCATGTTCACAGTCATGACCTTAACGCCAAAGACTGTTTCCACTGCCTTCTTCACCTCGACCTTGTTGGCCTTGGGGTGAACGAAGAACGCCACGTGACCGGACTCTTCCTTGGCTTCGTTCGCCTTTTCAGAGACCACGGGCCTGAGTAATACCTGCGTGTAGTCCATGGTTACTTCAACCTTTTCTGGACATCTTCGGCGGCCGCCTGCAGCATGATCAGCTGGGGGTAACGCAAAATGTCATAAACATTGAGTTTTTCGGCATCAATAATCTTAACGCCGGGGATATTCCTGGCCGAAAGGATGAGTTTACTATCAGCATCCTTCGCGACAATCAAGGCTTTTCTCAGCTCAAGAGCGCCGACGACCTTGGCAAATTCCTTGGTCTTGATCTCGCTCATGTCGATCTTGTCCACGATGCGAAGATTCGCATCGGAGAGACGGGAGGAGAGCGCCATCTTCAGGGCCAGCTGCCGGACCTTCTTGTTCACCTTGAAGGTGTAGTCGCGGGGCTGGGGGCCGAAGGTGGTGGCACCACCCTTCCACAGAGGAGAGCGAATGGTACCTGCACGAGCGCGACCGGTGCCTTTCTGGCGCCACGGCTTGCGTCCACCGCCGTGCTTCAGGGCACGGTTCTTGGTGGCATGGGTGCCCTGGCGGCGAGCGGCCATATGCTGGCGCACTACCAGGTGCAACACCTCAGGTTTGATCTCGACCTCGAAAACTTCGGGGGCGAGGTCCATGGAACCGACTTCCATATTCTTCTGGTCAACCACGTTCACTTTGGCCATGACTGATTCCTCTATTTCTTGGCGATCATCACGAGGCCGTTCTTGGGTCCGGGGATCTGCCCCTTGACCACAATCACGTTGTCCTCGAGACGAACGTCAACGATCTCGACATTGGGCAGGGTCACGCGAGCGTTGCCCATCTGACCGGGCATTTTTTTGCCCTTCCAGATCCTACCAGGGAAGGTGGCATTACCAACGGAGCCGGGCGAACGGTGGACTTTCTCTACGCCGTGAGACGCCTTCATGCCACTGAAGTTCCAGCGCTTGATAACGCCCTGGAAGCCCTTGCCCTTGCTGGTGCCGCTCACCTTGACAGAGTCGCCGGTGGCGAACATGTCCACGGTGAGTTCCTGGCCGACTTCGTAGTCGGCGACGTTATCGAGGCGGCATTCGGCCAGGTGACGGAAGTTGCCCTTCCCCGCCTTGTCGAAGTGCCCCTTCATGGGCTTGTTCACCTTGCGTTCCGGCACCTCTTCATAGGCGACCTGCAGGGCGTTGTAACCTTCCGAATCCTCGGTTTTGATCTGGATGATCGGACAGGGACCGGCGCTGATGATGGTAACCGGACAAATGGTTCCATCTTCCGCGAAAATCCGGGTCATGCCCAGTTTCTTTCCGAGCAGTGCAAGCGTCTTGGCCATGATCTATTCCTCGCTAGAGCTTGATTTCAACGTCAACGCCGGCGGGCAGGCTCAGCTTGCCCAGGGCATCGACGGTTTGCTGGGTCGGCTCAAGAATGTCCAGCAGACGCTTGTGGATACGCATCTCGAACTGCTCACGGGACTTCTTGTCCACGTGAACCGACTTCTGGACCGTGGTCCGGTGCATGTCGGTGGGCAGCGGGATGGGTCCGGCAATTGCCGCTCCGGTATTGCGGGCGGTGTCTACGATCTCGGTGACCGCTTTATCCAAAATGCGGTAGTCGTAGGCTTTGAGCTTGATCCTGATACGATCACTGGTCATGGTGGCCATTGTTGTGCTCCTAAATCCTTTTCTATCTTTCATAGGGCCGCCGAATCGCAGCCCGTATTTCGTTCCCGTAAAGAAAAGCGGTCCGAAGGCTTACGGTGTAAGCCGCCCGCTGTCAAGGGGGTAAGGCAGGTGCCCTACCCTTTTTTGACCAACTCCTCAGCCAGAGAGCTCGGCACCGTTTCGTAATGGTCGAACTGCATGGTGAAGGTCGCACGTCCCTGGGTTTTGCTCCGCAGGTCAGTGGCGTAACCAAACATGGAGGACAGGGGCACCATGCAACGGACCACCTGGGCATTGGCCCGGGAGTCCATGGAGGAGACCTTGCCGCGACGACCGTTCAGGTCGCCCATGACATCGCCGAGATATTCCTCGGGGGTGACCACTTCCACGTTCATGATCGGTTCAAGCAACTTCGGTGTAGCCTGACGCATGGCCTCTTTGATGGCCATGGAACCGGCGATGTAGAAGGCCTGTTCCGAAGAGTCCACCTCGTGGTAGGAACCAAAGACAAGATTGACCTTGATGTCCACCACGGGGAACCCAGCCAACACACCGGTCTTCAGGGCGTCTTCGATGCCCTTGTTGACGGGGTTGATGTATTCCT
>JAHJKV010000257.1 GCA_018822065.1 Pseudomonadota bacterium | reverse complement strand
GTTGACGATATTAATGATCTCGGTATGCAATGGGCCGGAAGCCAGGACCCGCCGGACGGGATGTTTCGGATACAATATGAAAAGCTGGTCCTTCGCCCCCGCGATTATATCCCGTCCCTGGAATCGTTCTTGGATATTACCGTTGACTATTCGGTCATGAAAAAAAAATTCAACACATTTTCGACCCAGGCCAGAAGTCAATACGTCAAACCGGCCGCGCTGACCCAGGACGAAGAAGTGATCGCCATGTTTCAGCAGGGCGTCGTGGATGGGGCGGAAGAGGTCCGTGTCGCCCCGGGAGAACAGTCCTGAGACCAGGCGGTCCATCACTCCTACCAGTTCCGGGTCGTCTCTCAGGAAGCTGCTGGGGTTGTACCCAGCGACCCGCAGGTCTGCAAGTTCGTCCAAGGTGTTGCCGAAGATGAAGATGTTATCGGCTCCAACCTCGTCTCGTATCTCCACATTGGCCCCGTCAAGGGTGCCGATGGTCAGGGCTCCATTCAGGGCGAATTTCATGTTGCCGGTGCCTGAGGCCTCCATGCCAGCCATGGAGATTTGTTCCGAGAGTTCCGTGGCCGGTATGATCCGCTCCGCCTGGGAGACGCAATAGTTGGGAAGGAAGACCACCTTGAGCTTGCCGTTCATGTCCGGGTCGCTGTTTACGGTTTCCGCTATGCCGCCGATAAGCCGGATGATGAGTTTGGCCATGTGGTAGCCCGGCGCCGCCTTGCCTCCGAATATGATTGTCCTGGGAAGCGCGTCGTATCCGGGGTCGGCCTTGATGCGCCGATACAGGGCGATGGCGTGCAGCGCATTCATGAGCTGGCGTTTGTATTCGTGGATGCGCTTGACCTGCACGTCAAACAGGGAGTGCGAGTCCACGGTTAAACCGATTCTGCGTTGGATGTAGGCCGCCAGGGCTTTCTTGTTTTCTTGCTTGGCCCCCCGCCAACGTTGGCGGAATGCTTTGTCTGCGGCAAGGGGGACGAGTTGTTTGAGCTGATCTAGGTTGGTGACCCAATCCTGGCCGATGGCCTCGTCCAGCAAGGCGGCCAGGGGCAGGTTGCACTGCTTGAGCCAGCGTCGGGGAGTGACGCCGTTTGTCTTGTTGTTGATGCGGCCGGGGAAGGCTTCGTCGAAGTCCTTGAAGATGGTGTTCTTGATGATATCCGTATGCAAAGCGGCAACGCCATTGACCGAGTGGCTGCCCACGATGGCCAAGTTGGCCATGCGTATCCTGCGCCCCTCTTCCTGGACAATGGACATGCGTTGCAGCTTTTCAGTATCACCGGGATAGAGTTCGCCGATATGATTAAGGAATCTGCGGTTGATCTCATGGATGATTTGCAAATGGCGGGGAAGCACCTGGCGGATCAGCTCTTCGGGCCAGGTTTCCAGAGCCTCGGGGAGCACGGTGTGATTGGTGTAGGCAAAGGTTTTCTGACAGATGTCCCAGGCCGTGTCCCAAGGCACCTGATAGCCGTCAACCAGCACGCGCATGAGTTCGGGCACGGCGATGGAGGGGTGGGTGTCATTGAGCTGGATGGCTACCCGGTCAGGCAGTTTGGTGAAGTCATCGTTTTTCTTGGTGAACCGGCGCATGATATCGGTCATGGTCGCAGCCACGAAGAAGTATTGCTGTTTGAGTCTGAGCTCGCGACCCTGGGAAATTTCGTCGTTGGGATAGAGCACCTTGGAGATGGTCTCGTCGTTGATGCGGTGCTGCACAGCCCCGATATAGTTGCCGGTGTTGAAAAATTCCAGGTTGAAGTCTTCGTCCGAACGGGCTGCCCAGAGCCGCATGTTGATGACGTTGCCGTTCTGATAGCCGGGTACCATCATATCGCAGGCCATGGCCTGGACAATGTCGCTGGGTGCCCAGTGGAAGATCTGTTTTCCTCTGGCATCGGTCTTGGTTTCTACCCGCCCGTAAAAACCTATGGGAAAGAGATGGCGGTTCCGTTGAAATTCCCATGGATTGCCACGTCTTGTCCAGTTGTCGGGCTGCTCCACCTGCCAGCCATCGCGAATGGCCTGATGGAAGATGCCGAAATCGTATCGGATGCCATAGCCATAGCCAGGAACGCCCAGGGTGGCCATGGAGTCGAGATAGCAGGAAGCAAGCCGTCCCAGACCGCCGTTTCCCAGTCCTGCATCCCACTCGATCTCGTGCACCTCTTCGAAGTCAACGCCCAACTCGTCAAGGGCCTGTCTGGCGGTGTCGTACAAGCCGATGCAGTGCAGATTGTTTTTCAGCGACTTGCCAGGCAGATATTCCAGGGAAAGGTAGTAGACCCGTTTGGCCTGTGCGTCGTAGTAGGACCGTTGGGTGCGAATCCACTGGTCGATGAGCCTGTCGCGCACGGCAAGGGCCAGGCCGTGGTAATATACGTAGGGGTCTTTGCGGATATAGTCGTTGCCAAGGCTGGAGACGATATGGCGTACGATGTCCTGCTTGAGAACGGACGAGGTGTTCATAGATGCTGCGTTTGCATGCCAGAGAAATTCATCCTGGGTCTGGGCCAGGGCTTTTTCCGTGGCTTTTTTCTGCGGCGTGTTTCCTGTTAGGCTTTTCGAGGTAGCCCGCTTGGTAGCAGCTTTGGATGCTGTCTTTTTTCGTGTAGCCATGACGAATCCTCAATGGGGAAGTGGTTGGAGGAGTAGTTCTCTTTATTGTATACGGAGATTAACTCAAAATGTACAGCGCTGTCTTGTGGTTCAGGTGTCAGCACGCGGGGATTTCAGCTAAGGGCAAGTCCTTTCATGAGCCCGAAGCACCCGGCGAGCATCATGTCGCCCCCAGGGGCCGGGAAGGAGACATCGTGTTGGGCGAGGAGGTTTCGCTGTGGGCCGAGCACAAAGGTTGGGGAGAAATCCCCTGCCTGGGTGGGGAGGTCCAGGGTCAGGCATCCATGTCCCCGATCCGCAAAAACGGTGTCAAAGGTGAGTTCGCCGCGACGGAAGCGGGCCAGATGAGTCTCGAGTGCGGCGTCGTCCAGCATGCCGGTGTGGTGCTCAAAGACGCCCAAGATGCGTCCGGCAAAAAGGAGAAAGGCTACGGTGTGCGAGTTGCCCAGGTTGACCACGGTGATGCCTCGGGTCATGGAGAGGGTCTCGATTTCCGGCACGAACAGGGCACCGAGTACGGCGGCAGCGCCCGTGTCTGCCACGGGTCCCCCGCCGATGCAATCCTGCAGGTCTTGCAGCCGGGTAAGTTCCGGAGGCGGGGTCTGGTAG
>JAHJKV010000256.1 GCA_018822065.1 Pseudomonadota bacterium | reverse complement strand
GGTTTCTGCCACCAGTGAGTGCCATGAATGTGGCGCTGCCGAAGTCCCCTGGGAAAACGGCCTTCCCTGCACAACGGTCGCTGAAGGAACTGGCCGAGCAGACCCTCTTGCAGCAGGTCGTGCCTTGTGGCGCTTTGATCAATGGCAAAGGCGACATCTTCTATCTCCACGGTCGCACAGGGATGTACCTTGAACTGGCACCTGGAGAGGCTGGAATCAACAACATCCTGAAGACGGCCCGCGAAGGACTCCGGCACGAATTGACTGTAGCCCTGCACAAGGCTGTGATGACCAAGGAGATAGTGCTCTGCCCGAACCTGCGCGTCAAAACCAATGGGCATTACACCCTGGTCAATCTGACTATCTGCCTGGTGGCGGCCAGTTCTGCCAAGGCCCAGGAAGAGCCCTTGTACATGGTCATTCTGGAGGAAGCGCTTGCGCTCGACAAAAACCAGCCTCTGGCCGCACCGGATGACAGTGGGGAAGGGCACGCCTTGTGTGCCGACTCTGGCGCGCGCGTCGAGGCGCTCAAGCAGGAGTTGCGGGTCAAGGAGGAATACCTCCAGTCGACCATCGAGGAGCTGGAGACCTCCAATGAAGAGCTGAAATCCTCCAACGAGGAAATGCAGTCCCTGAACGAGGAAGCGCAGTCCACAAACGAGGAGCTTGAAACATCCAAGGAAGAGCTGCAATCAATCAATGAGGAGCTGGCCACGGTCAACAACGAGCTGCAATCCAAGGTGGCGGACTTGTCCCAGGCCAACAACGACATGCGCAACCTGCTGGCTGGCACCGGCATCGCCACCGTTTTTGTGGGCCACAATCTGCAGATCCTGCGCTTCACACCCCTTGCCACCCAGATCATCAACCTGATCCCGAGCGACGTGGGGCGTCCCGTGGCCCATACCGTTTCCAATCTGGTCGGCTACGACCGCATGGTGGCTGACGTTCAGGCTGTGCTGGACACTCTTATCCCCAAGGAACTTGAGGTGCAGACAGCGGATGGCAACTGGTATTCCATGCGCATCCGGCCATACCGCACGCTTGAGAATGTCATTGAGGGCGCAGTGCTGACTTTCTCCGACATCACGGAGATGACCAAAATCAGGGAGACGCTGCGCAAGGCCAACGAACTGCAGCGCCTAGCGGTGGTCGTGCGCGATGCCGAAGATGCCATCACCGTGCAGGATTTGGAAGGTCGCATCCTCGCCTGGAACCCTGGCGCGGTGCGGATGTATGGCTGGACCGAGGCCGAGGCCCTGACCCTGAACGTCCACGAAAGAATACCGGAGAGCAAGAGGGACAATGCGCTCAAGGTCCTCCAGCAACTGGCAGAATCAAAAGTCCTGGAGCCGTATAGAACACAGCGGCTGGCCAAGGGAGGGGGCGTGATGGAGGTCTGGCTGACCTCCACAGCCCTGGTGAACGAGACCGGTGAATTATACGCCATTGCGACAACCGAGCGGGCAGCACAAGCTACTGACGGCTCTGCCGATAGGGGCGAAAAGTGAACACTGAAGAAAACCATATCTTCGACGCTGCCGAACTGCGCAAGCAGGCTGAAGAGCTTGCCCGGAGTAGGGAGGCCGAGCAACCGCTGGACTTTGAGGCTATGACGCCCGAAGAAACCCGGAAGGTGCTCCACGAACTGCACGTGCACCAGATCGAACTGGAGATGCAGAACAGCGAGCTGCGCAAGGCGCAGATGGAACTGGCCACCGAACAACAGCGCTACTTTGACCTCTACGACCTGGCACCGGTTGGCTATTGCTCCATCAGCGAACAGGGGCTGATCCTCAAGGCCAATCTCATGGTCGCCACCTTGCTGGGCGTGAATCGTGGAGCGCTGGTCAAACAACGGTTCAGCCAGTTCATTCTCAAAGACGATCAGGACAACTATTACCTGCACCGCAAACAGCTCTTCAAGAACGGCGAGCCGCAGTCCTTTGAACTGCAGATGGTGAAGGCGGACGGCACCCCATTCTGGGCACAGCTAGAGGCTGTGGCTGCACAAAACGATGATGGGGAGTCAACGTGTCGCGTTGTGATCAGCGACATCAGCGAACGAAAGAGAAGTGACGAGTTGCTACGCGAGAGCGAGCTGCGCTTCCGCAGCCTGGCCGACAACGGTCAGGCCCTCATCTGGACCGCCACGCCAGACAAGCTCTGCGACTATTTCAATGAGCCCTGGCTCGCCTTCACTGGGCGCACTCTAGAACAAGAGGTTGGCAACGGCTGGGCCGACGGCGTGCACCCGGACGATTTTTCTCGTTGCTTGGAGATCTACGTCACGGCCTTTGACGCTCGCCAAAGCTTCAGCATGGAGTACCGCCTGCGCCACCATAGTGGTGAATACCGCTGGATCGTGGACTCGGGCACACCGCGCCACGATTCCCAGGGTGAATTCCTGGGCTACATCGGCCATTGCCTTGACATCGATGGAATCAAGCAAGCTGAAGCGCTACTCATTGTGATGAAGGACAAGGCAGAGGTCGCCAACAGGGCCAAGAGCGAGTTCCTGGCCAACATGAGCCACGAAATACGCACTCCACTCAATGGAATTATGGGCATGCTTCAACTTTTAGAAACAACTTCCCCAAGCGATGAACAGAAGGAATATATTCTGGCATCGCTCCAATCCACCAAGCGCCTGACTCGACTCTTGTCAGACATCCTCGACCTTTCCAGAATAGAAGCAGACAAGCTGTCTATCTATGAGACAGAATTTGATATAAAAAATCATCAACAATCTGTGCTAGATATTTTTTCTTTGGTGACCAAACAGAAAGGCCTCGAATTGGATTTCCTTGTTGATGAAAGGATCCCGCCAGTATTGATCGGAGATGAAGCCCGTGTCCGACAAATTCTTTTCAATCTGGTCGGCAACGCGGTCAAGTTTACCGAAGCAGGACATGTGCGTGTTGAGGCATCTCCGTTGAAGGGCCCGAGTAAAAACTGTTTCCGGGTGTTGTTCACAGTGGAGGACACCGGCATCGGCATCTCCGAGGGCCGGATCAAAGACATATTCGAACCTTTTGTCCAGATAGAAGGGACATACACCCGGCATTATCAGGGGGCAGGCCTGGGCCTTTCCATCGTT
>JAHJKV010000255.1 GCA_018822065.1 Pseudomonadota bacterium | reverse complement strand
CATGCCCTGGCGCATGGCAGCCAGAGACTGTTCGGGCACCCGTTCTTTCACCTGCACACGATATATCTTTTTCAAGTGATGTCGAGGATGAGTAAGTCGATTACAGAGCTCGCCGTCGGTGGTCATCAACAAGAGGCCTTCTGAATAAAAATCAAGTCTTCCTACTGGATAAGGGCGAAGTTTGCGAAGGGCAGGCGGCAGCAAATCCATGACTGTCTTTCGTCCCTGGGGATCGTGGACTGTGGTTACGGTCTCGATGGGTTTGTGCACAAGGAAGACACGAGGTTCGCCGGAGGGAAGGCGGATGATCTTGCCGTCCACTTCCACCTGGTCTTTGTCCGGATCGATCGGCATGCCAGTTTCAGGAGCCTTGCCGTTGACACGGACTCTTCCGGCAGCCACCAGATCGTCGGCTCCCCGTCTCGATGCTGCGCCACATTGCGCAATGAATTTGTTCAATCGGATGTTTTCAGTGGTCATTTGTTTTTCCATCGCAAGCTATGCTGTCGATGCTACTGGTAATAAAAACTTATAGTTGAATTGTTTTTGAAGCCATGCTGAAGCTCATGACCACATCCAGCATGTTGGTGGTCTCGCCCACGCGCTTGGCTTCCAGCTGTCCGAAGAAATCGAGGCAGGTGCCGCAAACCAGAATTTCCACTCCGTTTTCAGCAAGCCTGACCAAAGAATCCAGACACGGATGCTCATCGGTGGACAGATAAATGGCGCTGTTGACCAAAATGATACGCCAGAGCGAGGAACCGAGCTCTGGCAGGGTGAGCAGGAAATTCTGCATCAGCTTCTCCCCCAACTCGCCATCGCCGCTCCCGATTTTGTCCTGGGAAAGAAACACGACGATACGCTCCTCGCGGTCATCGGCCTCTGACAGAACAGGAGGGGCAGGGGACGCTGCCGGGGTTGGGTGGCACTGCCGGATGTCCGCTTCGCTCCTATCGGCCAGGATGATGATGCTCTCGCCGATGGTGTCGGTCGTGGTGACATATCCTTGGCTGGTCAAAAAACGGGAAACGTTCTCCAGCGCAGCCGCGTTGTCCACAATTACTTCAATTCTATCTGGGCGTTCTGCGTCGACGCATTCTTTGCATTTGAGTACAGGCTGCGGGCAAGAAAGTCCCTTGCAGTCTATTTTCGATTCGATCATGATGTTCCTCCTTCCCCGTTTCTTATACTGTATGGGGCAGGGGGCCAATCCTTTTATACGCGGACTTGCCAGCAGGTCCGCGAGCCGATACATCACCTGCTGAGGATTCAAAATGAAGTTCGACATTGCCAAACTTGCTCCCGTATGCACTTTCATCTACCGGCTCTGGAACTGGTCTGTGCGCTATGACGATCAGGGTGAGTGGGATGCGATCTCCGAACAGCATCGTAAGAAAAATCCCATTATTATAGCCCTCTGGCATAATGATCTTTTTTCCCTTTCTGCATACGCCTCTTCCAAGAAGGGAGAGAAATATGTGATTATTGTCAGTCAGTCCAAGGATGGCGAACTCATTGCCCGGATATTGGAAGCCCATGGACATTCCATGGCCAGAGGCTCCAGCTCACGCGGCGGTATCAGGGCGTTACTGACCTTTGTTAGAGAGATTAAAAAAAATCGTAAATTTGGTTCTATTTCCATCGATGGTCCTCGTGGGCCTCGCCATGTGATTAAAGACGGGATAATTTTCGCGGCCCAACGTGCCGGTGTTCCTATCTACCCGGCCCGATCCTTCCCGAGCAAGAAAATTGTCTTTCATAAATCCTGGGACAGGTTCGAGGTTCCGTACCCCTTTGCCAAGGTTCGCATCCGTGTGGGCGAGCCCTACCTGGTGACCTCCGAGGAATTGACCGCCGAAGTGCTGACCCGTGAAACAACACGCCTCAAGGAGGCCATGGATGCGCTCGAGGTGTGTATGTAGGGCGTATTTTTGGTTTGTATGTCAATAAAAAGGCCGCAAGACGTATCTCGCGGCTTTTTTCTATAGCAGGCTATCTCATGTCACTCGACTTTTTTTCGGGCAGTGCCTTCCTTATAAAACGGCAGTTCGCCTTTTTTGGCCTCGAGTTCGGCCCTGGCACCCTTGACGATGTAGCTTTGCTTTTCTGCTGTATCGGCCCTGATGTAGGCAAGGGCTAGGCAGTGCCCCAAGGTTGGCGAAAAGGACCCGCTGGTCACGCGGCCGATCTCGGAACCTGAAGCATCCAGCACCAGGTCGTCGTGCCGGGCAGAACGGCGTCCTGCGATGGTCAGGGGCACCAGAATCTCGCGCTGGACATCCAAACCGGCCTTGCCCGTGTAAGCGATTTCTTTCTTCATGAGCCACCCATACCCAGCTTCCACCGGATTGTGCTTGTCATCCAGGTCCTGTCCGTAGAGCGGGTAGCCGCACTCAAGACGCAGAGTATCACGGGCACCAAGACCAACCGGTGCGACGCGCTCATCTGCCATGAGCTTTTCCCACATGTCCAGGGTCTTGTCCTCAGGCAGATAGAGTTCATATCCCAACTCACCGGTATAGCCCGTTCGCGAGACAATGAGGGAATGGCCGTTGTGACTTGTCTCCTCAAAGTTGAAATATTTCAAGTGATTCCATGATGATCCCAGGACATCATTCAAGACGGCCAGGGATTGTGGGCCCTGGACGTCAATCTTGCCGGTTTTCGATGAAATGTTTTCCAAGGCGAGGGAACTCGGGAGCTGGCTGGCGATGTGAGTGAAATCCTTTTCTTCGCAGGCTCCATTGACCACGATCATGTAGGCTGTCGTTTCAGCCTCACGAGCCAGACAGTAGACGATCATATCGTCCACTATTCCGCCAGACTGGTTCAGCAAAAAGCCATATCGGCACTTGCCTGCTGCCAAGGTGTCCAGGTCGTGAGAGACGATGGTATTCAGTGCTTCCTTGGCCCCATTGCCCTTGAGCAGGAATTCGCCCATATGGCAGATATCGAAGATTCCGACACGGGTGCGGGTGTGTTCATGTTCGACCAGGATGGACGAATACTGGACAGGCATGTCAAACCCGGCAAAGGGGGCCATCTTGGCTCCATTGGCCCGGTG
>JAHJKV010000254.1 GCA_018822065.1 Pseudomonadota bacterium | reverse complement strand
AGATGGATCAAACCAGCATACTCTCTGCGGAAGATAAGCATGGCCTTGGCGATGTCCAGGGCAGAGATGTTCCTATGGGTCCTGTTGATGCGTCGGAACTCCGATTCGACCAAGGTGTCCATGGAGGGAAGCACCACATCTGCCCCGGCCAGTTCACGCCGGACCTGGGGGTCTGTCAGCAGGGTGGAATTGGTCAAAACGGCGATTTTCTTGCCGGGCAGGATGCGCCGCACCCCGTCGATCACCGCGGCCATCTCCGTGTTCAGACAGGGCTCGCCCGAACCGCCCAGGGTGACATATTCGGTCTCAAGTCCCTGGGACGCCCAGTCTTCCAGTTCCGCCAGGATGTCCTTGGCCGGAGCGTAAACCTTGCGCGTGAGGGTCAGGATTTCGGTCGCGCCGACCTCGCAGTAGACGCAGTCCATGGAACAGGCCCGGCAACCGAGCAGGTCGAGGCCGAGAGAGAGGCCGAGGCGGCCGGACAAAACCGGCCCAAAGACGTATTGATAGGCCACTGTGGAAAACCTTGACTAAATTCGTGGTGCGCCGTACTTGGTGGTCCTTGATAAAATAGGAGCCTTCCATGATTGACACCGGTGCTTTGGTACTTCTCATCAGCCCTAAGGGCAAGCGTTATCTGCATAAGCTCGACCCCGCACTCGAGGCTCACACCCATGACGGCAAGATCCTCATGTCCGAGGTGGCCGAGGCGGGCTATGGTCACCATGTCCGTACGCACATGGGGCGTCCCTACCTGGTGCTCAAGCCGACGCTGTACGATCTGATCAAGCGCGTCAAGCGCCAGACGCAGATCATGTATCCCAAGGAAATCGGCTACCTGATTCTCAAAATGGGCATCGGCCCCGGCACCACGGTCATTGAATCCGGCACTGGCTCCGGCGGCCTGACCACGGCCCTGGCCTGGTGCGTCGGTGACACGGGCAAGGTCATCACCTATGAACGCCGCGAAGAATTTTACAAGCTGGCCGGGAAAAACCTGGTCCGGGCCGGACTCGACCATCGCGTGGAGCAGGTGAACCAGGATATCACCGATGGCATCCAGCACACTGGAGCCGACGCCCTTTTCCTGGATGTGCGCACTCCCTGGGAGTATCTGCACCATATCCCCGGCGCGGTCATTCCCGGTGCCATGTGCGGCTTCCTCCTGCCCACCACCAACCAGGTTTGCGACCTGCTGCGTGGACTGGAAGACGGCCCCTTCTGTGATGTCGAGGTCATGGAAATCCTGGTGCGCCACTACAAGACCAACCCGGACCGTTTGCGCCCCGAAGATCGCATGGTCGCCCACACCGGCTTCCTCATCTTCGCCCGCTACATGGAACCCGCCGAACCCTGGGAACCGCCCGTGGTCGAGGCTGTCGAATCCCTGGAAACGGATGAAACGACGGATGAGCCTATCGCCGATTTCGAGTCTGTGGAGGACGACCAGGAGAGCCCGGAGGAATAAGGATGCGCCCGTCCGGTAAATCAGTGGAATTCATGAGTGGGCTTACCCATTGTGTGGGGGCCACGCTTGCCGCTGTCGGGCTGATCGTACTCATCTTCCGGGCCATCGACCCGCTCAAACCTTGGCATCTGTTGTCCTTTGTCATTTTCGGCCTGGGCATGGTCGGCCTCTATCTGGCCTCGACTCTCTATCACTGGGTGCCCTACGGCCCGACCCGGACCCGCCGTCTGCGCACCTTCGATCATATCATGATCTTCGTGCTCATCGCTGCGAGCTACACGCCTATCTGCCTAGTTCCCCTGCGCGGCGGCTGGGGCTGGTCGCTCTTCGGTTCTGTCTGGGCCATTGCCCTGGCCGGGGCCATAACCAAGCTCTTCTGGCTGAACGCCCCACGCTGGCTTTCCACCGCTCTGTATATCTTCATGGGCTGGCTGGTGGTGGTCGGCGTGGTGCCCCTGGTGCGGAACCTGGAGACAGGTGCGTTGCTCTGGCTTATGGCCGGGGGGCTTTCCTATACGGTCGGCGGCGTCATCTATGCCATCAAACGCCCGAATCCTTGGCCAAACAACTTCGGCTTCCACGAGATATTCCACTGCTTCGTGCTCGCAGGTACCCTTTGCCATTTCTGGGTGATGTTCGCGTACATCGCCCGATTGCCTTGAGCTGACATTCCCCGGCAGAAAAATGCGTGGGGGCATCCCCAAAGAGAGGGCAAGGCGCTCGCGGGAACGCCCTTTTTTTTTGCAGAACGGGAAGAATCCTCTCAAAATCCGCAGAGAGGCTCACAGGCTTAACACCTCCAAACAATACGATTTTTGTAGTGATCTCTCCTGGTACGCACTTTGCTTAGTGTACCAAGGCGGCAAGAATAGCCATCGGTCCTTTGGGTTGTCGCCCTGGGAAGCGCGACCGGTGGTCGAGTCAAGTCCGGAAGAGGGAGACACAATGAAGAAAACAGTTGTTTACGTCGCGGTGATTATGATCTCGTCCATGGTCCTTGCCCTGGGTTGGGTCGACCTGAGCCTCGGTTCCAAACGGGTGGAAATGGGTCCCTTGGGAGTTCCGGTGCAGTACTCCTGTCCCGAGCGCGTTGCCAGTTCCCGAGGCGTGGCCCTGGAGAACATGGAAGCGGTCAAAAGCGCGATCCTTGCAGTGAAGAAGCACGTCCAGAGCGTGGAAATTTCAGTGGATGAAAATGCCGATCACACGGCCCGTTACGTCATCTCGGTACGGATGAACAGCGGAAGCAGGGTGGAGAGTCGTTCCTCAGGCACCGCCTGGGAACATCTTGAATCGAATTTGGCCCGGACCATCGACAGATGCGTGGCCGAATTCATGAGCTACAATAGCAAACATGCCAATGGTCTCAAGAAGGTGACCCTGACCATCTAGCGCATACGATCCAGTTCTTATTAAGCTCCTCTCCCGTCGGGGGAGGAGCTTTTTCAGGCGTAACTGGTGTCGGCCAGGTCGCGGGCGCGGGCGCAGTCCACCTCGGCCAGGATGCGGCCCAGGGTGATCAGCTTTCGGCCCAGGGCGATGTCTTCCTGCAGCTTCTTTTCTTCATCCTCGTTCACGGCGATGGAAAACTTCCAAGTAGGGTGGTGGGTGATTTCCGCTTCATAAATCTTGCATTGACGACAGACCTTTTCTTGGGCGAGTTGCATGGCTGCCTCCTGTCAGGTTTCAAACGTGCCTGCCTGATAAAAGCAGATTCCATGCCAGTGTATCTTGACCTTGGGTTTCCTGGTAGTTAGGTCGAGACAAGAAGGGACCATGCGAAACAAAACGTCAGAACATGTGAAAATTTGGCGCACAGAGGCGATCCAGGGAGTCGAGTTCATGCGGGCCCGTTATCGGAGCCACCGCTTTTCCCGCCATTTCCACGAAGGCTTTTGCCTGGGCGTCATCGAGGATGGAGCGTTGGGTTTCCGCTATTGTGGCGAAAATCTCCTAGCCCCGACCGGGAGTGTCAACCTGGCGGTGCCGGGCGAGGTGCATGACGGTCATGGCGCGGACGAGTCTGGCTGGGCCTATCGCATGTTTTACATGGATGCCAAATCCCTCACCTCTGCCATGTCCGAACTCTTCCCCCAAGTTCCCTCTTTCCTGCATTTCAAGCCCGGCGTCCTCCATGACCCTCATTTGGCCCGGCTGGTCCAAGGTCTGCACCAGGACCTGGAAGCGGGCCATCTCTCCACCCTGGAAGCCCAGACCCGTTTTCTGGGTCTCTTGACCACATGGATAGGTCGTCATGCCGACGATCGACCCGTCCTGCCGGGCCTTCGCCCGGAGCCCCGTGCCATCGCCCTGGCCCGGGAGATCATCGAGGATCGCTATGCCGAGGATCTGAGCCTCCAGGCCCTGGCCCAGGAGACCGCCAAGAGCCCCTTTCACCTCGCGCGCATCTTTGCCGCGCAACACGGCATGCCCCCCCATGCCTACCAGACCCAGGTCCGTGTGAATCGCGCTGCGGCCCAGCTTTCCAGCCCTGCCTCCCTGGCCGACATCGCGGCAGCCACCGGCTTTGCCGACCAGTCCCACCTCACCCGTTGGTTCAAGCGCTATCGGGGCGTCACCCCCGGTCAATACCGCAAGATCGT
>JAHJKV010000253.1 GCA_018822065.1 Pseudomonadota bacterium | reverse complement strand
CCAGTTCCTGCACTACCACCGGGCCGGGCACGGGGCGATCACCTCGCCCCAGTCCAAACGTGGCTACACCGCCTTTGTGCTGAGCAAGATGAGCCGTCTGCAGGGAGCCTCGGGCATCCACACCGGAACCATGGGCTTCGGCAAGATGGAAGGGGACAAGGCGGACAAGAACATCGCCTACATGCTGGAGCGCGACGAGGCGGACGGCCCGTTTTACCGCCAGCAGTGGTACGGCATGAAATCCACCACGCCCATGATCTCCGGCGGGATGAACGCCATCCGGCTGCCCGGCTTCTTTGAAAACCTGGGACATGCCAACATCTGCCAGACCTCGGGCGGCGGTGCCTTCGGCCATCTGGACGGCGCCAGGGCTGGCGGGCTCTCCCTGCGGCAGGCCCATGAAGCCTGGAGCCAGGGCGTTGACCTTGTGGAATATGCCAAGGAGCACCAGGAGCTGGCCCGTGCCTTCGAGTCCTTTGAGCACGACGCGGACCAATTCTATCCGGGCTGGCGTGAAAAGCTCGGCAAATAAACCTGTACCGGGGCCCTGCGGGGCCCCGTTTCGCAAGGGCGCACCATGGGACTCAAGGCTCTTATCTGGGACGTGGACGGGACCCTGGTGGATAGCGAAGAAATCCATCGGGCGGCTTTTAACCACACGTTTACCGAACGCAAGCTGGACTGGCACTGGGACAGATCCCTCTATGCGCATCTGCTGCGCGTCACGGGCGGTCGTGAGCGGCTCAGGCACTACATGGACATCATGGACTGCGCTCCGACCGGCCCCGAAGCACTGGACAAGTTCATCCTTTCTCTGCACATCCAGAAAACTGCCATCTACAACCATCTGCTTAGGGTCGGTCCGGTTCGGCTGCGGCCCGGTGTGAAGCGCATCCTGCGTCAGGCCAGAGATCAGGGCGTGCTGCTGGCTATCGCCACAACCACCAGCCGCAGAAACGTTGAAACTTTGCTGACGAGGACCCTGTATAGAGAGGGCATCCCCTGGGAGATCGTGGTCAGCGGCGAGGACGTGAAGCGGAAAAAGCCTTTCCCGGAGGTATATCTCAAGGTGCTGGGTCAGCTCGGGCTCGAACCGGGACAGTGCGTGGCGCTGGAGGATTCACAAAACGGCGTGGAGTCCGCCAGCGCGGCGGGCATCGCCACCATCGTCACGAAGAATTGCTATACGCGCGATGATGATTTCAGCAAAGCCGGGATTGTGCTCTCACATTTTGGCGACAAAAATCACGCCGTCGAGATACTGGCTGGCTCCTTTCCTTTTGAGGGTGAGGTGCAGCTTGATGACATTGTCGATTGGTTGGAGTCATGGAGGAGATAGGGGCGTTTGCCAAATATTTTTACCCTTCGAAGTATACTAAGGCTACACGTGCCTAGGCTTTTACAAAGCGGGGCACAAAACATGGTGCAGCTACGTCGTTGTACTCTTGTAATTATTTGTATTTACTGACTAATTTAAACGTATTTAAATCCCTCCCTCTCCGCCAAAATTTCCCGCACAGTATCGGGGCATATATTGTCCCTTCCACCTCTTCAAGTCTTCATCTGACTGTTTCACTGCAGAAGTTGACCCGTAACCCGACTGCCTATTTCTTGCGCTTGGGCGAGGACTATTCGCTCGTGCGTCCTGCCTGAATCCCAGGCTTTCATCTTTGGGACCGACCCATTTGACGCGGCCAGCCTGGATGCATGTTCTCCCCTGTTTTGCAATTAGAATTATAGTTGATGAAAATCATTCTCATCGGATTGACGGGAAAGTATTGCTATGCGTAACGCTCGTATGCGCAAAACAGGGAGGGGCGATGGCTCGACCACAGAAATGCCGTTTTATTGAAAAACACCCGGAAGTGACCTTTTTCAAGCCACAGGGGATTCCCTTGCGGGAGTTGCAGGAAGAGCGGCTGACCATCGAGGGCTATGAGGCCCTGCGACTGGTGGACCTGCTGGGGCAGAGCATTGAGGAGGCCAGTGTGGTTATGGGCGTGTCCCGCCATATCGTAAGCCGTGTCCTGGCCGAGGGAAGGCGCGTTGTGGCCTCGGCCATCGTCCGCGGGATGGCCTTGCGTATCGAGGGCGGCAACTACCGTGTCAAGGAAGAGCAAACGCCCAGCCAGCAAATTATCACCAAGGAGAACAATATGACAATGATCGCCATAACCAGTGAAGGTCCGGGCCTGGAAAGCAGGGTCGATCCTAGGTTCGGTCGGGCTGCCGGGTTCGTCATCGTGAATACCGAGACCATGGAAACTGAATATCT
>JAHJKV010000252.1 GCA_018822065.1 Pseudomonadota bacterium | reverse complement strand
GCCGATCAGCCGTTCCGTGACCTTGCCCATGATCAGGTGGTGGAGGTTGCCGCGGCCGACGTGGCTCATGACCACCAGACCGATGTCCTCCTCCATGATCAATTCCTTGAGCACCGAGTGGACCGGGACTCCCTGGCGGATGATGGGTTTGATCTGGAGCAGTTCCTTGGCACGGGCCATGAGCAGGATGGACTCTTGCTCGCTCACTGCCTTGTCGTAGAACTTTTTGTCCAGCCCGGGGTCGTGCACGAAGCCCACCAGGGGCAATTCGTATACCGTGGCCAGGCAGAAGACCGAGCCATAGCGCGCGGCAATGTCGATGCCGCGTTCCGCAGCACAATGGGCTGGGATCGAGCCGTCAAAGGGAACCAAAATAGTGTTGAGCCCCAGGTTCTTGTGGGGAGGGATCAGCAGGACGTCCGTCTCGCTCATGCGGGCCACCTTGGAGGCAACGGAACCGATGGGGATCAGGTCGGAATAATAGTTGCCGCGCTTTCCAAGGGTAATGATGTCAACTCTGGCCTGCTCGGCAGCAGTCAGTATCTTTTCGACAGGGTCGCCTTCGAGCAGGATCGCATCAACGGAAAGGCCTTCGGCCTTTGCCAGTTCGCGGGCAGCTGCCAGGGCTTGTTCATAGGGCTCGCGCATGCTCTTGAGCGCTCTCTTGTCACCCAGCAGGCGCAGGTCGCCGTCATAGGCGGGGACCACTGCGACCAGGGTGACCGAGGCCTCTTCGGTTCGGGCGAGCATCAGGGCCTGCTTCAGGGCGTGCCGGGAGGCGTCGGTGCCATCGACGGCTATGAGCATCTTGCTATACATGACAGCTCCTTCTCCTTTGCATGTTCCGCCCCGGGGTTCCTTCCACGCCGGGCTTGGCTGCCCAGCGTGGAAGGAAAGTACCACGGATTGTTAAGCCTGTGTTGCAGCCAATCTCTCGGCACGTCGACCGAGCACCATGGCCTTGAGGATGATGAATGCACCGATGAGCAGTGCCAGGGTCATGATCGAGAAGCTCGACTTGGTCAGGATGTTCAGGGTTAAGTCATTCAGGTTCATGAGGCCGAGCTGGGACAGATACTTGGGCATGGCCAGACCACGGCTCACCGCGACGATGAGCATGATTGTGGCCATGACGAACTTGATCATCCAGTCCTTGACGTAGGTGGTGCCGATGGCACCGAGCTGGACGCCGAAGAGGGAGCCGGCCAGGATGATCAGGGTCAGGCGGATATCGACCATGCCGAACCAGGCCCAGATCAGGGTGCCGCCGAGGCCCATGACAAAAGCGATGACCAGTTCGGTGGCAGAGGCCATGATGCTGGTCATGCCGACCAGGTAGATCAGGCCGGGCACGCCCGCGAAGCCGCCAACGGCGATGGTAGCGGCCAGCAGACCGGCAGCCAGGCCGACCGGAGCGGTGAACCACAGGGAGATGCGGATTCCGCTCTGCTTGAAGGTGATCATGGGCCACAGGTTGATGCTTTGCAGCTTCTTGGCCAGGTTGGTGACTTTTTCTTCGCCCCCTTCACGCTTGGTCTTCAGGGCGTCCTTGAGCACGAAGCCACCCACGAATACCAGCACGAGCACGAAGGCCACGGAGACGTAGAGGTTGGAACCGGCGGGCCCCCAGGCTGCCAGAATGAGCCGTTGGATCTGGATGCCGATCTGGACACCGACCTCGGCGGAGACACCGACGATCAGGCCCATCTTGATGTCCACCTGGCCGTAGCGGTAGCGCTTGATGGCGCCGACCAGGGCCTTGGGAAACTTGTGGCACATGTTGCTGGCAACAGCCACGGTGCCGGGGACTCCCAGGCTCATCATGCCCGGGGTCAGAACAAAGGCTCCACCGGAGCCGATGAATCCACTCACAAGCCCGCCAACAAATCCGACAAAGAAGAGGAAGAGTATACCGACCAGCCCGAGGTCGATGAACCTCATGCCTTCGGCGAGTACATCATGCATGTGTATAGCTCCTACAGAATATGGGTTTTAGTTCGCTGCAACGGCCTGCTTGCGAGCAGTCGTTGTGGTGGTCTTCGTGACCTTCTTGGACGCGGAGCTGGAAGCTTCGATGCCAATGGCGGTCCAGACGTTGCTGGCGAAGGAGCCATGGATGTACGAGAAGAGGAAAACCGTCGCGACCGGCAGCAAGGTGTAGAAATGGCCGCGGGCGCAGTATTCCAGGATCGCTTCGCTGAAGGTGAAAACCGTTCCGTAGAGAGCGGTGGACATGAGGCCGAAAACGACGGCCTTGGTCTTTGCCTCAGATCTTCTGCTTTCAATTGTGGACATGTTCTTCTCCGTTGGGATTACGAGTTAACGGGATGACTATCCCGGTGATGGTGTGGTTAGCCTCGCGCCCGATAGCGGGGGGGGATCTTGCGCGTGGTCTTCTTGGTGCTGGTGCGGGAGTCGTCGCGAGACATCTCTATTGCGGTGTAAAACTCGCCACGTTCGGCAAAGGCCACGGCTGCGAAAATCTGCTCCAGGCGGTGCATAAATCTGAACATGATGTCCTCCAAGGTTTGTTCGTCCTTGATGGCGGCCCATGGTCGTCATCTTCGAAAGAATTATTCAAAGCAAAAAACAGGTACCGGCAGCTTGTAGTCGCAGCTCACATTGCGCTGCTTCTGGATGATCACCATTTCGACGTGCCCAAGGCGGTGGCAGACGTCGGTGATCAACCGTGGTGCGTCTCCCCGGAGGGCAAAGTACCCATGCCTGCCTTCCAGCGCGTCATTTTCCGAGCACTTCTTCCAAAGCTTGTTGAAGGCGGTTGAGCACTTATTCATGCCGGCAGAGGTCTGCTTGCCCGAAAAAATATTGAGAAAAATGGTGTCTGACTGAATCCGGGAAGCCAGGCTGAGAGCGTATTCGACCAGGCCGGTCTTGATGGGGGCATCGTTTGCCACCAGCACGATCTTTCGCCTGCCGCCTGAATGCTTCTTTTCGACCTCGGCGAGAATCTCGCGGGCGGTGTCGAATTGGCCTGCCTCCGCAAAGGCAATTGCCGCACCCATTCTTTCAAGCTTCTTGATCATTTTCGTTTTTTCCTGCCGAGCCAACGTTGGCTTTTGGTTTCGTGTTTGCATCGTGTAGTTCAAGGAGCGGGCCAAAAATGATTTTATCAAGTAATGTTTCGATATTATTGAATATATCTACTAATGTCCGGTTGATACGAAACGCTCGCGCCGCTGGGATTTGCAACGGTTTCGATGTTTTTTTAAAGAAAGAATAATATTTTAGTAAGTTAGAGTGTGTTGCATCGCCATGGGTTCCGCTGGGATTTGCAACGGCAATTGGAATGGATCAAGGTGAGCATGGTGTGCTACTGAAAAAAAGAGGCCTGCGGTGAGCGGGATTCAAACAGGAGGGGTTGCAGTGGGTTTTTTCAAGAAGTCGGAGGAGACCAAAACGGAGACCGCTCGGGACGCGTCCGCCCTGGGAAAACTCCAGCGTCGTGTGGACGAGGCCGGGCTTCCCACCTATGTGCTCAAGGCCGCCAGGGCGGCGCTGGAACAGCTGGAGAAGACCGACCCTTCTGCCGCCGAACACGGCATCGGCATGAACTACACGGAGCTGTTGCTCGCCCTGCCCTGGGACAAGGCCACCGAGGACAATCTGGACCTCAGCCGGGCCGAGAGCATCCTCAACCAGGAGCACTACGGCCTGATGTCGGTCAAGGAGCGCATCCTGGAGCACTTGGCTTCAAGCATTGTCCGGCGCCAGCGGACCTTTCGCATCCTGGTTGTCGATGACGAGCCCATTGCCTGCGACAATATCGCCCACGCCCTGCGTCGGGAGAGCTATGAGGTGCTGATCGCCTGCAATGGGCAGGAGGCCAAGGAGCGCTTTGCAGAGACCGAGATCGACCTGGTCG
>JAHJKV010000251.1 GCA_018822065.1 Pseudomonadota bacterium | reverse complement strand
CTTGAACACAGACAGGTCGTTCACCTCGGAAGCACGGCTGTCATTGCTCTGCTATTTCGTTTTCCTTAGCAAAGCCAACCTGTTTCATCTTATCCATAACAAGAGCTTCAACTTCCGACACTTCCGCCAAGCGTGCATTGGCTATCTCTACTTCGATAGCCGTGCTGCCTGGATCATTAACGATTTCTTCCTGTTCATCTCCCGCAACGCTACAAAAACGTGCAAAAGCCAAGAGCTGGTTGAGCATGGCCGTGGAATATTTGGGGCCAAATTTCTTGCTGTTCTGTCCCCATTGCTCAAGAGCTTGCAACACTGGCGCAAGCCCTTTTTTGATCGCAGCCATTCGTTCTTCGTGTTGTATCGAGCCATGATCCAACGCCTCGATCCATTTTCCTGCAATCTGGTCAAATTCCGAGACCCCCTGTTCATAGGCCTCTTCCAGTCTCGTTCCAAACTGCGAATAATGTTTTTTGCTCGTGGGCCAATTTCGCATTCTGGCTTCTAAAATCTCTTTTTTGAAACCATTGATACGAGTAGCCTCTTCATTCATTACAATGAAAGACTTCAGCGCATTATCGTACTCCATATACTCCAATGGATCCGTTTGGAGCGCCTCTTTGGAGGACGTAATAGCTTTCACATGGGACAGCATCATTGATACGGCTGCTTCACCGATACGCTCTTTGGTTGCGCTCCATTCATCCTGACCAGGGCAAGCCATGGCAACCACATGAGCAAGGAGCAAAACAATCACTAACGTTGCAAGTTTACCATATCTTTTTGTCGCAGCAAGCATATCACCTCCAAGATCACGACCGTTTCTATGTCTCATACGATTTATTGTGAGCTCATGCAATTATACAGAAAAATACGCATGAGGAGCGCATCTTTGAAGAAAATACAGCCCATCGTCCTTTCATTGCGACCGTAAAGAATCAAACGCAGAAATACTCCAACCATCAGATATCACTAATCATATCTTTCAGAAGCACCAAATGAGACATCTAGCCTCAGTATATGGGAAATCTGTGAACCGAAGAAGCGGTCGCTGGTGAACCAGAAACGGTCCTAGTCCTCGTCCACCTTCTTCAAAATCTTCCATTCCCCCTTCTCCAGCACCAGGTCGAAGCGGGCGTTTTCGTCGAGGATGATTCGTTGGCCTGGGGTGGAGAGGGTGTAGCTGCCCTTGGCCGTGGCCGAGGCGAGGCCGCTTCCGATCTTGAGGGGGGCGATGGCCAGGGCGGTGAGGTCCACCCCGGCATTGCGAAGCTTGTCCGCCGTGCCAAGCTGTTTCTGCACTTCTTCGAAATATAGGAAGGAGTAAAGCTCCTTGTCGTAGACCTTGCTGGCCATCAGGTCCGGAAAGGTCTCGTCCAGCGTATTCAGGCGCAGGTAATATTCCCGAACCACGTCAAGCACAGCCGCCTCTGGATTCATGTCCGGCAGGACCACCCGCTTCAGGGTGATGGTCGGGCGTTCGCTCCCGGCAACAGCCGGCGCGGGTTCGACCACAGGCTCGATAGCTGGAGTGGGCTCGATAGCTGGAGTGGGTTCGGCAGCGGGGGCAGGCTCAGGGTTCACGTAGGTAAACGCGCCCTTGGGCTTCACCGGGGCCAGCGCAGGCTTGGGGGCCGTCTCCGGCAGTTCCACCTTGGCCAGGGTGCCCGGGTCGGACCGGACATGCGGTTCCGCAAGCGTGGACGGGGTCGCGGCCTGTGGTTCCTGCGTGGTAGGCGTGGTCGTCGTAGCTGGTGCAGGTTCGGTCCCAGGCTCGTACACCTGAAAAACGACGTCCGAGAGACAGGTCACTGAACGGTTCCATATCTTCTCTGCCAGATACACAGAAACAATGGTCAGCTTGAGCGAGGTGGTGTCCCCAGGGAGCAGATCCACATATTGCAAACCGGCGGTGTTGGTCAGGGTCACGGTCTGGCTGCGGCCATCCTGGAAATCCAGACGTAATTGTTCAACCCGGTTGCAGGTGGGCCATTGACCGTCCGCCTGATCGCCATTGCCGATACCGAGCCGGGCAAGATGCATGGTCGCTTCAAACTCGAAGGAAACCCATTCACCCTCGCCCGCTCCGGTGCCACCCTCGGCCCAGACCGTGGTCAGGTCGTTGTCCACCAGATTGCCCTCGGAATAATCCCGATTGGACAGCCAGTCATAGGACGAGGCGTTCACGGTGTATTGCCCGGCCAGAACCGCCGTGGGCAGGAGACTCAAAGCCACGAGGGCGAGAAGGATATGAAACAGACGGTGCATGGGTTTATTCTATAGACCTCATTGCTATGATCCGCAATGAAAAAGGGTCGGAGAATATTCCCCGACCCTTGGATCGTTCGCGGATGGCGGATTAGTAACGATAGTGGTCGGGCTTGAAGGGACCTTCCACGTCCACGCCGATGTAGTCGGCCTGCGCCTTGGAAAGCGTCTCGAGCTTCACGCCCAGACGTTCCAGGTGCAGACGGGCCACTTCCTCGTCCAGCTTCTTGGGCAGGATCATGACCTTGGGTTCATAGTCGTTCTTGGCTAGGTCGAGCTGGGCCAGAACCTGGTTGGTGAAGGAGTTGGACATGACAAAGCTGGGGTGGCCCGTGGCGCAGCCCAGGTTCACCAGGCGACCTTCGGCCAGGACGATCAGCGACTTGCCGGAAGGCAGGGTCCACTTGTCCACCTGGGGCTTGATCTCCAGCTTGATGGCACCGCCCTTTTCCAGGTAGTCCATCTCGATTTCTGAATCGAAGTGTCCGATATTACAGACAAT
>JAHJKV010000250.1 GCA_018822065.1 Pseudomonadota bacterium | reverse complement strand
GAGGTTGTCGCCGTCGCTGTCGCGGTCGGACATGATGCGCTCAGCCCTCTGGCTGGCCATCTCCTCCGGATCGCCTTGGGGCCGGCGCATCATCCCCGTCTGGCTAGGGTACATGCCCTGGCTCTGTATTCCACTGATCTGCATGATCATCTCCTTTTCAGGGTTGCCGTGTCACGTAGTTCACGTTCCTAGCCTCCCCTCCCTGGAGAAGCTGTTCGCGTTTCCACTTTGGTACAAGGGTGCGGCGTGACGGCCATTCAACCAAAGGAAAACGCGGCGACTTACCCCATAATAGTTTCATCGTGGGGGACGAGCAGTCGGTTACAGAAATGACAGGGAAAAATAGTAATGTATCTTGCACACGGAGGACTCATAAGAACTCAGGTGTACAGACCCTCTCTGCTGCCGGGCTTTCCGGGTGTTTGCATGCGTCCCATTTCCCGGGCACTTCATACACAGTATGCTATGCCTGAAGCAGGTATATTTTTCCATCCAGCGCAGCTGTTTCTGTGGGCTCTTATTTATAATACTTTAAAATCAAAGCAAATTTTTTTAAAAAATGCGATGGCACAACCCTTGCTCAATCTCCGTGTCGGAATCTTTTGCCGAGGGTTGGGAAACCCGGCGATATGGAGTCTGTCCGCAGATGCGGGCGATGGAGGTGTATCATGGCATTTAGTTCCCTGTACATCGGAGCCACGGGCATATCTGCCCTGGGCGACGGCATGCAGGTTATCAGCAATAACCTGGCAAACGTGAATACTACTGGGTTCAAGCGATCTGACACGCAGTTTCAGACCTTGATCAGTCAGCAGATGGCCACTGGGTCCAACCCTGCTGGAACCTCAAGCACCTCGGTGAGCCAGAAGGGAATGGGCGTCACCGTGGGTGGCGTGAAGACCAGTTTCCTCCAAGGCGGATTCGATGTCACGAGGACCGCCACGGATCTTGCCATCAGCGGGAACGGGTTCTTCGGTGTTCTCGACGATGATTCGGGAGATATGCTCTATACCCGTGATGGAACGTTCCGCTTCGACAAGGAAGGCTACCTGCGCTCTGCACAGGGATACCTGGTTCAGGGTGCCAGCATAGACCGCGAGACAGGCGCCGTTGGTTCCATTGCGGGTATTCAATTGCAGCTTGAGGAATATACCAATGCGGTTGGCGACACTGCTGAAGCTGTGTTTTCCGATCCACGGGCAACCACGGGCATTCTGCTCAGCACCAACCTTGACAGCACCGCGTCGGACCGGGTGACCGATAGTAGCGACCCATTCTTCGCCATGTTCAAGAACTGGAATGGCCTGGCCGACAATCCAATGGAATCTGCAACCTACACCACATCCATGAAGGTTTTTGACGAGAACGGCGCAAGCCATGATTTGACCTATTATTTCGATCAGGTGAATACAGATTCCTTCTCCAGTTCCACCCCGGGGTATTCCTATTGGGAATACGTGGTGGGCATGGATCCAGATGAGGACGGTCGAGCCCTGTTCCAGGGAACCTCTTCGGCGGGCCTGCTCTCCATGGGCACACTCAGCTTCAACAAGGACGGCCTGCTTATCAGCCAGACCGCCTTTGGACTCAGTGCTGCCGGGGCAGATCCCACGAGCCTGAGCAATTGGTCTCAGGCGGCCTTCGACGCTGAAGGGCGGGTGGCCTTTGATGTCGCCTTTGGTGGTTCCGGCGCGAGCGCAAGCACCGGCCAGACTATAGGCTATTCCTTGGGTCTGATTTCCTCAAACGGGACCTGGGGGGCAGGATCGGCCAGCAATGCGTCCATGGTTGGGGCCAGTGCCAGTTCGCTTCAAGGAATGGAAAGTAAGGTTCGTGACATTTACGGAACCACAAACTACGCGGCCGGTTCAAATACCAAGATAGCCAACCAGGACGGCTATACGCGTGGTTTTCTAGAGGAAATATACATGGGCGACAACGGCACCATGTTTGGCAGTTTTTCCAACGGTCAGGATGAGGGGCTTTTCAAGGTCGGTGTCTACCGTTTCAACAGCGAGTATGGCCTGCGACGGGAGGGAGGCAACCTCTTCCGGGAGACCACGGAGTCCGGGAAAGCCATCGAGGGTTTCGCCGAAGAGGGTGGCCGGGGTTCAATCTATGGGTCCTCCCTTGAACAATCGAATGTGGACATGGCCGACCAGTTCGTGCGCATGATCCTCAACCAGCGAGGATATCAGTCCAATACCAAGGTGATCACCACATCGGACTCCATCCTCCAGACCGCCATTTCCATCAAGCGATAAGCTCCCCAGGAGCAAAATAATTTCGGCCTTGTCTCCCTTGGAGGCAG
>JAHJKV010000249.1 GCA_018822065.1 Pseudomonadota bacterium | reverse complement strand
CAGATAATATATTATACTTTGCCAAGATTGAGAGAGAAGAGTAAGCTGGTAAGCATGAGTGATGCCTACAATCTTTGGAAACCGGAATATTTGCTGGAAATCGGCGAAGTCGACGAGCAGCATAAACATTTCTTCTCCTTGTGCGCTCGGTTGGCGCAGATGGCTGACTGTCAGGCGGGCAAAAGTCCTAATACCCAGGACATGATCCGGGCCGTTACCGGTTTGAGGAGCTATGCCTTTTTCCATTTTCATACCGAAGAGACATATCTGGCGAAGCATGCCTATCCGAAACTGTTTGTCCACCTTAAGGAGCATGACGCCTATCTGGACAAGATCCGTGAGATTGTTGACGAATTGATGCGCGTCTGTCAGGGGGAGGGGTGTCGGGAGTCGGCACTGCTGGAACTTGCGACAGTCATTAGTGACTGGGCCGCGAATTGGTGGGAAAATCATATTTTGACCCATGATAAAGGGTATGCTCTTTATATCAAGGGAGCAAAAGGGCGTACCAAGAGCTGAGCAGGGGATGCCAAGACCTTTGCGGCAGCAGCAATCCATGCTGTTCACAGCGAAAAGCCCGTGGACGAACCGGGCGCACGCCTGCTACAATCAGGGAATGTCAAATTCCTTTCCCGGCTCCCGCCACCGCCTGTCGCTTTTGCTCCGCGTTCTCCTGGCGGTCCTGTTCGCATTCCCAGCCATGGCCCAGGACCTTTCCTGCCCGGACCAGGGGCTTGCCGAAACCCTGTCCCGCTTCGAAGACGTCTATGCCCAGCGCCGCAAGATGCTGGTCCGCTGCTCGGTCTACGCCCCTCAGATGGAGGGAAAGGGCCTGTCCATGGCCGCCCTTCCGCTTCCTCTGGATCCTGACCTGGCCACCCGGCTGACAGACGCCGACCCGGCCAACGGCGAGCTCTACGGTGCTACCGTTGACTATCAAGACACCCTGCGCCTGAGCGTGGAGGTGCCCTCCTATGCCAGCTACCAGGGGCTCACCCCGGCCCTGGACATCCGCAGCCAGCGTTATTTCTTCTATGTCGATCTTGCCGTTATGCCCGACCAGAGCAACGCTTTCTGCGACGCGGAACAGGCCTGGTGCACGGATTGCAAATAGAATTGCGAGTGGCATCGCAAGAACACAAGGACTCCCGCCCCATGAACACTACACGCACCTGCTGCACCCGGCACTGCGGTAACGGCTGCGCTCTGCTAGTCACCGAGCACGACGACGGCTCGATCAGGATCACCGGCGACCCGGACCATCCCTTCACCCGTGGGTTCCTCTGCGGCAAGACCGCAAGGTTCATGGACCGGCTGGGCGCCGAAGATCGCATTGTTGAACCAATGATAAAGAAAAACGGTGTGTTCGAGAAGACCGATTGGAACGAAGCCCTCGATCTGGTGGCTGGGAGGATCAACGCGCTCAGGAATACCCCCGAGCGGATGATGAACATCTTCTACGTGGCTTCCTACGGCCTGCTCTTCCGGGCCTCCCCCGCCTTTTTCGGTCGCCTCGGGGCAACGGCCGTGTCCGGGGACTACTGCCAGGATGCGGGCTACGAGGCCCAGCACCTCGATTTCGGCATAGCCCACCAGCCCATGCTCCAGGAACTGGCCTGGTCCAAACGGGTGGTCAACTGGGGCCGCAACCTGGACGCCCAGGCCATGCTGGCAGGTCGCGAGGTGAACGCCCAGCGGGGACGCGGTCTGAAGGTGCTGACCATCACTCCCGGTGATCCGGGCTACACTGCCTTTTCCGATGACCTGGTGGTCCTCAGACCGGGAACGGACCGCTTCCTGGCCCTGGCCGTGGTCAAGATTCTCATGGAGCGCGGCGCCGATATGGCCCTGGCCCGTGACCGGGTCTTCAACTGGATGGAATACGAGGCCACCGTTGGCCTGCAACGGCTCGATGCTCTCCTGGCCGCCTGTGGCGTGAGCCGGGCCCAGGCAGACCTCGTGGCCGACTACTACCAGGATGGTCCCACCGCCAGCTTCATTGGTCGCGGGTTGCAGCGTTACACCTTTGGTGGCGAAAACGTGCGCCACATCGATGCCCTGGCCTGCTGCGCGGACTGGCTGGCCGAAAAGGGCGGCGGCGTCTACTATTGTCAGGGCGACCTGGGCCACATTCGCTACGAGTGGCACAACCGGCCCGACCCAGCCCCGCGCCAGTTGCCCTTACACCGTCTG
>JAHJKV010000248.1 GCA_018822065.1 Pseudomonadota bacterium | reverse complement strand
TTGTCCCGTTTCGCATTTTTTCCCCTTGCGTGCGCTTGGTCTAGCACCACCGAGGAGGGGTTGCCTGACATTTTGTATCATTTTGGGCGCGCGCCGATTTTTTTCACTCTCCCAGGGGTTCGTTCTTCAGGTACCGGTAGTACTGGTCCAACTGGTAGACGGCGGCCAGGGGGTTGTGGCCCAGGACCCGGTCCTTGACGGCCAGGACCGTGACCGGGGCCTTGGCGTGCTGGATGAACAGGGAGTCGTGCCCGACGCAGAGGCCGAGCAGGATGTTGAATTCCACGCCGCTCTCATTGGCGGTCATGGCCTGGAAGACCGGATTGCACATGGTTTCCGATTCCGACGTGGGGTCCACCTGGCCGTTGCGGTCAATGCCCAGCTCGGATTTGGGCACTGCTCCGGACTTGCACATCATGGACGCTACCTCGAATCCCTTGTCCTCCAGAAAGCGGTGCACGGCCAGACCCTCGTTTCGCAGGCCGCCGCAAAAGGCCAGGCCCAGGCGTTTGTAGCCCATGCGGGCCGAGAACTCCGCCACTTCCAGCAATCGGGGTTTGATGGGCCGGATATGGGCATAGCCCTGCTCCCTGCCTCCATACCCGGCAGTTTCCTGGGCCGAGGCCTGACAGGAAAATTCAAGGAGCGCCGGGTCGTTCTTAACGGTTTGCAGGGCCGTTTCCGCCAGCTCGCGGTGCCGCAGGCTGGGGCAGTTCTTGGGTGCCTTGCCCTTGCCGTTGCGGCAGAAGCGTTCGGACCAGTCGTAAGGGCAGAGGGCGCATTGGGCATATTCGACAGCCATGGGGTTCTCCGGTGCTGGGGTGAAGGGGTCGAGACCTAGATCGTTCTATCGTGAGCAGGCTATGACAGGAGGCCGGGTTTGTGAAGGGGCTGAGAACTTACAGACCTGGGCGGATGGTCTGTTTGGGTGATCAAGGGCTTAAGGCGATCTGTCGCAGCGTTTCAGGCAGCTTCTCGATGGCTGTGCGCAGGGCGATGCGGCTCATTTGTTCCTTGTGGGCCAGCAGGAACTGGACGACTTCGAGGGCATGGTGGCGGGTGCCTTCCTTGAGCATCCAGCCCATCCCTTTTTGCACCAGATCGTCCGGGTCGGACAAAAGCGGTTCGGCCAGGCGAACCGCGTCTTCCATGGGGAGGATGTTCCGGCGAAGGGGGTAGACCAGCGAGACCATGCTTCCGCGCCGCACCCAGCGGTTTTCAGAAACGGTCCAGGCTGCGAGGCGTGGGAAGAGGGCAGGGAAGGCCATGAGGAGTGTGCCCACGGCATGGGTGCCCAGGTCGTCGCAATGGGCCCAGTTGGCGACACGGGTGTCCATCCAATCCTCAAAGCGGGCAAAGTCCGTCTCCTCAAGCCGCTTGCCGAGCTTGAGGGCCAGTTTGCAGGCCAGGGAGCCTTCCTCTAAACTCCCGGCATCCCAGAGCCTTTCGCACAGCTCGAGGATTTCGTCCTTGTCCCAGCTTGAAACACGCCGCCAGGCTGAGGCGATGATCTTGTTCATCTCAGCCGAGCGCACTCCCAACGGATGGACAGCTTCCTTGAAATACCGGATCGCGCCGTCCCGATGCGCGGGATCGGCTGCGGCTTCCAGGCTGACGCGGATAAGGTCGAGGGTCTGTTGCATGGGGCGAGTGTAGGGGATTTGAGGGTGGTTTTGAAGAGGTGGTTCGCCCCGTCGAACACTTAGACTTTCCGGCAGACATACTCGGCCGCCAAAGGAACCTCGAGGTCCGCGTGCTCGATTTCAAACCCGGCCCGCTCGATCATTCCCCGCAGGACCCAGTCGAAGGTGCTGAATTCTTCCCGGAGATGCCCCTTGGCCTCGCGGACAAAATCCTGGCTGAAGTTCCGGCTCATTTCCGTGACCACCTCGTCCATGGCTCTCTCGAAATCCGGGTCGAACAGGAACACCCAGTCCGTGATCAGCAGGACGCCGCCGGGCTTGAGCATCTGGTTCATGCGCAGGAGCGCGGCCTGTTTCCAGTAGTCAGGGAGGTGGTGCAGGGCCCACTTGGTGTTGATGACCTCTACTGGCTTGGGGGCGGTGAAGTCCAGGTAGCCGGCCTGATGAAAATGAATGTTTGAGACGCCCATGCCTTCGGCCTTGCTCCTTGCGATTCGGAGCATTTCTCCTGAGACGTCCACGGCATGAACCTGTTTGAGATATTTCGCGGCATGCACGGCGAACGCGCCTGTGCCGCAGCCTATGTCGATGGCCGTGATCCGGCTCAGGTCGGGAAAGTTCAGCTTTTCGACGAAGGTCCGGGCCTCCTGGGCATAGTTGCGGAAGCGCTCCATCCTTTCGTCATAGACATCGGCTTCTGCCTTGTCCCCATAGTCCACGCCCACCTGGGAGGTCTCGTCGTAGAACCAGTCTTTCATGGTGTTCCTTCTGTTATTTCACAGTGAAAGTTTTTGGCGACGGAGCGAGAGGAGGTGGTTTCCGCTCCGCCGCCGATATGGCTACGCTTCGGTCCGCATGGGGTCGAAGAACGTGGCGTCAACGTCATGGCGTAGAGATACCTCGTGGATGTCATGCAGCCGTTCCAGTTCCTTGATCAACTGGGAGAGCCGCCGGTCCTCGTTGACCATGAGCAGCATCACCGAACGACTACCATCGGCCACGGGACCGCAGAGGATGCCCTCCAGGTTGAAGGCGCGGCGGGAGAAGAGGCCGGTGATGTGGGACATCACACCGGGGTGGTTGTTCACGTGGAGTTCGATCACCGGGCTAGGCATGGGTTTCACCTCCAATCATGGTGCGGTTGGGTGCTCCGGGGGGCACCATGGGGTAGACGTTTTCCTCTTCGTGGATGGGGGCGGCCACCACGCAGGGACCTTCGGCCTGCATGGCCTCGGCCAGCATGCCCGCCGGGTCGCTGGTTGTGGCCAGGTTCCAGGCTTTGAGCCCGAAAGCGGCGGCGATGCCAGCGTAGTCCGGAGAAACCTCGAAGGTGGAGGCGGTGTAGCGTCCGCCGTAGAACATCTCCTGCTGCTGGCGAACCAGGCCGAGGTGGCCGTTTTGCATGATGACGATCTTCACGTTCAGGTTCAGTTCGCGCAGGGTGGCCATCTCCTGGATATTCATGAGGATGGAGCCGTCGCCGGAGACGCACAGCACCTTGTTGTCCGGGTTGGCCACTCCAGCGCCGATGGCGGCGGGCATGCCGAAGCCCATGGTGCCGAGTCCGCCGGAGGTCAGGAGCTTCCGGGGCTTGTTGATGGGATAGTATTGGGCCACCCACATCTGGTGCTGGCCCACGTCCGTGGCCACAAAATCATCATCCGTCATGTGCTCAGCCATATGGGCGATGAGGCAGCGGGGGTGCAGGGTGTCGCCCATGGGGCAGGCGGCGTCCGGGTACATGGCCCGCAGTTCCTCCAGCCGTGCAATCCACTCGCTGCGGTTGTTTTCGGCCACCAGGGGCAGGAGCTGGCGGAGCAGGTCGCAGGCGTCACCGGTGATGGAGAGGTTGGTAGCCTTGAGCTTGTCGATCTCCGAGCGGTCCACGTCCACATGGACTATGGTGGCGTTCGGGCAGAATTCCGCGACCTTGCCCGTGGCGCGGTCGTCGAATCGCACGCCCAGGGCGATGATCAGGTCGGTTTCCTCGATGAGCAGGTTGGTGGCGCGCGAGCCGTGCATGCCGAGCATGCCCAGGGAGAGCGGGTCTGTGGTGGGGAAGGCCCCGATGCCCATGAGGGTGTGGGTGACGGGCAGGGAGTTCTTGCGGGCCAGCCTGATCAGGTCCTCGTTGCAACCAGAGGAGATGATGCCGCCGCCGATGTAGAGCATGGGCCGTTTGGACTGGCGAATCAGCTCTGCCAGCCGGGCCACCTGGGAGGCGTCGCAGG